>JAGQZL010000310.1 GCA_020434915.1 Allomuricauda sp.
CGTGGTCAACAAATAGGCGGTAACAAAGCTTAAAATGGCTACCGTGATCAGTATGCCTACAATCAACCTAAAATTCCAACCATGCAGTACTACGTAGCCATCATCCTGGGGCAACAAAAAAAGGTAGGCTACCATTGCGCCTGTAATGGCATACAGACCGGCAAGTATTCCGGATAAACCACTTAAGGAGATAAATCGGGAAGAGCGGTTCATCAGATCTTTAATCTGGGAGATATCGTCCAAATATTTTTTTGAATCCATTTTAAAGTACTTTGAAATTCAAAGTTAATATAAATTTTGACATGGGATAATTTATTTTCAAAATTGGGGAACAATGATTTAATTTAAACCATGAACCCTGCCGAAGACTACATCCTGAACCAAGAGGAACCTTTCAAAAGTATTTTGCTGCAACTGCAGGTATTGGTGGAAACCACGGTGCCCAAGGTGGAACTGAAGTTTAAGTACCGATTGCCTTTTTACTATCTCAATGGCAAACCGTTTTGTTATTTTAATGTATCAAGAAAAAAGGGATATGTAGATGTAGGGTTTTGGAGCTCGGCCCATCTCAACGTACATCTGGACAAAATGATTACGGAAAAGCGAAAAGTGATGCGGTCCCTCCGCTATTTCAATGTAGAGGATTTGGATGCCAAGGTTTTTGTGGAAGTGATTCAAGATGCAGCCACCGTTAACCACAAAGGGTTTTGGAAGTAGTAGTTAACTACAAAGAGTTGACGGTCTTTCTAATGGCCGTTAAATCAGTCAATAGTTTTTCCAATAAGCTTAAATCCAACATATTGGCACCATCACTTTTGGCATTGGCTGGGTCAAAATGGGTTTCCATGAAGAGTCCATCTACACCGGCTGCAATCCCGGCCCGTGACATGGTGCCGATCAAAGCAGGCCTACCACCCGTTACTCCAGAAGATTGGTTGGGTTGCTGCAAAGAATGGGTCACATCCAAAACTACGGGCGCATATTGTCTCATGGTGGGAATACCACGAAAATCCACAATCATGTCATGGTAACCGAACATGGTTCCCCGATCCGTGATCCAAACTTGTTCATTTCCGGTATCGGTAACCTTGGTAACGGCATGTTTCATGCTCTCTGGGCTCATAAACTGTCCCTTTTTTAAATTCACAACCTTGCCGGTTTCGGCAGCGGCCACCACTAAATCCGTTTGACGGACCAAAAAGGCTGGGATTTGGAGCACATCCACATATTCAGCGGCCATGGTAGCATCGGAAATTTCGTGGATATCGGTAATTGTGGGAACCCCGAAGGTCTCCGAAACCTTTTTTAAAATCTTTAAGGCTTTTTCATCACCAATACCGGTAAAGGAATCAATGCGGCTACGGTTGGCCTTTTTAAAACTGCCCTTAAAAACATAGGGAATATGGAGTTTATCCGTTATAGACACCACTTTCTCGGCAATTCGCAAGGCCATTTCCTCGCCTTCAATGGCACATGGGCCGGCCAACAAGAAAAAATTGTCACTGTCCGTATGTTTGATCTGGGGTATCTTGGTGATGTCCATTTCTTAAAGTTTGCACAAATATAGTACTAAACCTTGGTATGCTTTTTAGTTTTATGAACAACTAAAACTATCCATCGTGTTCAAAAAAAGCCTCCTCTTCACTTGTTCCATTGCTTTCCTTTTCTCATTTTTCACCTATGCCCAGTTTCAGGAAAGGGGCAAAATCTTTGATTTGGTCCATTTGGAACGTCATCAATTTAAGTTTGATTTGCTCAGTCCGGGATTGAGCTATGAACTGGGCCTGTTTCGAAACCAAAGTGTTTCAACCAGTTTAGGCTTGGCCACGGCCACCTATGAGGAAGGATATGCCTTTGGACTGACCACCAACAATAGATATCGCTATTATCACAATTTCCAAAGACGGATTGACAAGGGAAAAAACGTATCCGGTAATTCTGGGGACTATATTGCCGCAGCCCAGGCCGTGTTCTTTTCCCAATTGCGCATATCCACCAATATTGATGGGCCAAAGGACTTTAACTTGGGTTTCTACGGAATGGTATATGGAATCCAACGGACTTTTGAAAACGGGTTTAACTTTAATGCCGAAGTCGGTGCCGGACTCTACAAGGGAGATGGGGTGCCCGATGGTTATGGTCCTTTGGTGACCTTTACCTTTGGGTGGGTCGCCACCAAGCGAAAATCCAAAGCGCCCAAATTTGATTATTGATCCCGAAATTATACGGTAAACGGATACTTTTTTTAAAAAGTAGCTGTTATAAGAATACCAAATTAACCTACAATGCGTCGTTTTTTACTCGGGATATTCTTGTGTATGGGCATTTTTATGCATGCCCAGTATGGCAAAAACTGTGAGATTCGTCAGATCAAGATCAATTTTTTCAACCCGGGGCTTGAATATGAAATGGGGTTGGGCGTAAACAGTACTTTAGATCTTAGAGTAGCATGGCAAGTGGCCTTGGAGCCGGTGAGCTCAAAACCTATTGAAAATCTGGATTTCTTTCCGGCCATTACGGCCCAATATCGATTTTATCACAATTTTGATGGACGTTATCACAGAAGAAGGTCCATTTATGGCAATTCCGGCAACTATGTGGCTCCCACTGTAGCGATCTTCTCTCCCGGCAACCGTGTAGTGGAAGGCCAATTGGTGGAAGGAGTACATGGGTATGGGGGTTTGGTATACGGAATCCAACGAAGTTTTAATTCGGGGTTGAGTTTCTCCATTGACGCAGGTGCAGGCTACTATGTAGGGCCATTTAAAGGGGCCATACACCCCGTGGTAAACCTCAGTATTGGTTGGATCATTAGCGAAAAGCGATGGTGTGTGGGACTATAGCCTTCGAACTCACACAAAATCAATAAGATAAAAATAACATTCGGGTGCATTGACAAGTGGAAAATAGCAGTATCTTTGCGGGCTTAAAAATCAGGTTATGTCCAAAATCAAGAATATTGCAATCATTGCCCACGTAGACCACGGTAAGACTACCTTGGTGGATAAAATCATGTACCATTGCCAGTTGTTCCGCGATAACGAGAACAAGGGCGACTTGATCTTGGACAACAATGATTTGGAACGTGAACGTGGAATCACCATCGTTTCCAAGAACGTTTCA
>JAGQZL010000311.1 GCA_020434915.1 Allomuricauda sp.
GAGGAGTTGCACGATGAATCCAAAAAATGGTTGTCGGAACTCAATTTTTTTATTTTTTTACAGGATTTTTTGAACAGCATGATCAAGGATTATACGCTGGACATTATAGATTCTGACATGTTCAGTACGGTACAGCCTGTGGTTGATTCCTTGAACAAATCGGAAAAAGAACTGGTGGACTTGCTCAAAAAAGTCCAGTTGCATGAGAACCAACTTCAGATTATGGTAGATGAGGTGAACCAAAACCGAATGGAGAATGCGTACTTGGATACCCATGCAGATTTGGAGAAAGAAGTCCATCGTTACTTTGAAAAGTACCGGGAGGCCAAGACCAAGATTTTTGAAATTGTTTCCCAGGTAATCAAAAGGAAAAAACAGAAAAGATTGCTCAATTAGAAAAAACATTAGACGCTATACAAATGAAAGTACTGGTTTACAGCGCAAAAGATTTTGAGATTGAAAACCTTAAAAAAGCCAATAGGGAAAAGCACAAAATGAGGTTTGTTCCGGAAGCCTTGGATGCCACTACCGCGGTAATGGCAGCTGGGTATGATGGCATCTCTATTTTTTCCAATGATGATGCGTCCCTGGTAGTCTTGGAAATATTGAAGGAACTTGGGGTAAAATATATCACTCTCAGGTCTACGGGGTACAACAATGTCAGCATAAAGTCGGCCAAACGTATTGGGCTCAGGGTGGCCTATGCGCCAGAATACTCTCCCCATGCCATAGCAGAACATGCAGTAGGCCTTCTACTGGCCTTGAACCGAAAGTTGGTGCAGGCCAATGCACAGGTAAACCAGTACAATTTTAGCATTGATGATTTAATCGGTTCGGACCTTAATGGAAAGACCGTGGGCATTTTTGGAACGGGAAAGATAGGTTCCATCTTGGTAAAAGTGTTCCATGCATTTGGCTGTAAGGTATTGGCCCATGATTTGGAACGAAACCATTATTTGGAAAATCATTACGATGTAATCTACCTTCCTTTGGAAGAAATGTGTAGGAAATCAGATATAGTGAGCATCAATGCACCGCTGACCTATGAGACCCATCATATTTTTGATGCCAAAATGCTCCATGCGATGAAAAAGGATGCATTTCTAATCAACACGGCAAGAGGTGGTATCATTAAAACCAGCGATCTTCTCAAAGTTCTGAAAAAGGGACATCTCAAAGGGTATGCTACGGATGTCTACGAATCTGAAAGAGGGGTCTTTTTTCAGGATCATAGTAAAACCGGCATCAAGGACGAACAACTCAAGGAACTTATTTCCATGCCGAACGTGTTGATGACCCCCCACCAAGCCTTTGCTACCTATGAGGCTTTGGAACGGATTGCCGAAACAACAATCTACAACCTTGACTGTTGGGAAGAAGGGAAAATTTGTAAAAATGAACTTGGGTACGAGACCTTTGTGTCATAACAAAGGACTCAACAATTTGGCAAAACCCTCAATCAACTTGGTGGTCCAGGGTCTTTGTTTATAGGACTCATAATCATCCAACATTTTGGATTTTTCGCAGTCCCTTAAAAAATCCGCTTTCATTTTTTTGCAAAGTTCTCCGTCATAGACAAAAGCTTGTGCTTCATAATTTTGTTGCAGACTTCTATTGTCCAGGTTGGCGGTTCCAATGCTGGCGATTTCTACATCGGAAAGAAGTACCTTGCTATGTAAGAACCCTTCTGGATGCAGATAGATTTTTATTCCGGCCTTCAAATAGGTTTCGTAATAAGCCCTAACGCACCAATCCACCAGTTTGATATCCGTGGTGGTCGACATCAGGAGCCGTACATCCACACCGCTCAAAGCTGCAGTGACCAATCCCTGCAAAATGGCATGGTTGGGAATAATATAGGGATTAACGATGTAAAGGTATTTTTCCGCACTGTTGATCATGGAAAAGTAAACCTGTTCCATGGCATCAAAGTCGTCATCCGGCCCACTTGCCACTATTTGAAGTACCATTTTTCCATGCGTACTTTGTGCGATTTTGAATTTGGAGATATCCACCTTTTTTCCGCTGGCCAGGAACCAATCGGTCACAAAGATACGGTTCAGCAAATCTACTGCTTCCCCTTCTACCTTTAGGTGGGTATCGTGCCATTTGCCCAACGCGGGATCTCCTTTCAAATACTTATCGGAAATGTTGATACCGCCCGTAAAACCAATCTTGTTGTCCACCACAATTATTTTCCTATGGTTTCTATAATTTAGGGAGGAAAGGAATCGTCCAAACCGAAAAGGGAGAAACTGGGCGGTTTCCACACCAAGGCTTTTAAGTTTTTTCAGATATTTTTTGCTCAGGGAATAGCTTCCGATACCATCATACAAAAGTCGGATAGTGACATTCTTGGCAATCTTTCTTTCAAAAATTTCCAGCAATTTTTCTGCCAAAAGACCCTCTTCAAAAATGTAATATTGAAGGTGAATATGCTCTTGGGCACTTTCGAGGGCGTGAAAAATACTTTCAAAGGTGTTCTTGCCATCTTTTAATAGCATCAGATCATTGTCACAGGTAACGGGACACTTCACCGTGTTATAAATGAGCTGACTGATTTTTTTCTTGTTTTGGGAAAGTTGGGGCCCACAGGATTTATAGGTCAGGACATCCCTGGTATTGAATTGGAGTTTAAGGGAAAACATTTTGTTCTTTCTCCTATTTCTCCCAAATAAAATGTATAGAAGGACACCACCGACAGGTATGGTAAAGATGGCCAACAACCACGCCAACGTCTTGCTGGGGCGTACCCCATGTAATAACAGACCGACGACCATGGAGAAGGCAATCAATACATAAATTCCAATTAGAATCGGTATTAGCATCTGTGTCAAACTTGTAATAACAACAAATATAGATTACTTCAGCGGGAGTTTTAGTGAGCAGAATCACATTGTTGATTACTTGTTTTAAAAAATTGATTTAATCATTTGTTTAAATCATTTAATATTTTATAATTTTGTAATGTCAATCAATCGAAATATGACGCAAAAAGAATTGGATACAGAACAAAAGATCAAGGAAGCAGCTTCCAAGCTTTTTACCAAAAAGGGCTATGCAGCAACCAAGACTAGGGATATTGCTGAAGAGGCTG
>JAGQZL010000312.1 GCA_020434915.1 Allomuricauda sp.
GCATTCGCAGCTACGATGGTGGTATAGGCCAAAGCACCTTTGTCTTCCAAAGTCTTGGCAATGGCAGCCACTGTTGATGCCTTCTGACCTACGGCAACGTAGATACAGTATACCGGCTCACCAGCATCAAAAAATTCTTTTTGGTTCAAGATGGTATCGATACAAACCGTGGTCTTACCTGTTTGCTTGTCACCGATTACCAACTCCCTTTGTCCCCTACCGATTGGAATCATGGCATCTACCGCCTTGATACCTGTCTGCAAAGGCTCGTTTACCGGTTGTCTGAAAATTACCCCGGGAGCTTTACGCTCCAATGGCATTTCGAAGGTTTCACCGGAGATAGGTCCTTTACCATCGATAGGAGTTCCCAAGGTGTCGATTACACGACCAACAATTCCTTCACCAACGTTGATGGATGCGATACGTTCCGTTCTCTTCACGGTGGCACCTTCCATAATTTCTTTGGATGGGCCCAACAATACCACACCTACGTTGTCTTCTTCCAGGTTCAAAACGATACCTTGCATACCGCCTTCAAACTCTACCAACTCCCCGTACTGGGCATTGGAAAGTCCATAGACACGGGCAATACCGTCACCTACTTGTAATACGGTACCTACTTCATCCAAAGAAGCGGTGGCCTCGAAACCTGATAATTGTTTTTTCAAAATTGCTGATACCTCAGCGGCTTTTACTCCTGCCATTTTTATAGACTATTTGTAAATTCTCGTTTTAATCCATTCAATTTGTTCGCGATACTCGCATCGTACTGGGTGTCTCCCACCCTTAACACAAAACCGCCAAGGATACTCTCGTCAATCTTGTTCTCTATGGTGACTTTATTACCGGTGGCCTTGGTCACCTGGGCCAATATTTTCTTTTCCAGTTCGGGTGTCAAAGGAACCGCAGTGGTCACATAGGCTACTTCCTCACCTTTCATCTTTTCGTATTGAATGATGTATTTGTAGGCCACTTCCTGTAGCATGGCGATACGCTTGTTGTCCAACATGGTGTCAATAAGTCCCTTTGTAATCTCATGGGAACTTTTGAAGACTTCCAACAAAACGTTTTTCTTCAGCTCAGATTTGACTATCGGGCTTTCCAACAGGCCTTGAAGCTCCTTGTTCTCGGAAAGTGTATCGGCAATGGTACGCATATCGGATTCAACGGCTTCTGCCGCTTTCTTTTCCACTGCGTAATCCAACGTTGCCTTTGCGTAGCGTATGGCTGCCCTGTTCTGGTTCATACTCCCTAGTTCAATTTGATATCACCCAACATATCGTCAACCAATTTCAGTTGCTTCTTTTTGTCGGATAGTTCTTCTTTGATCACTTTTTCCGCAATCTCCACGGATAGGTTGGCAACCTGCGCCTTGATATCGGCAACGGCCGCTTTTTTCTCAGCTTCAATGGTGGCTTGGGCCTGCTTGATTATTTTATCGCCTTCTAGCTGGGCTTGCTCCTTGGCCTCGGAAATAATTCCTTCCTTGATCTCACGGGCTTCCTTCAAAAGGGTATCCCTTTCTGCACGGGCCTCTTTCAACAGTTTTTCGCTATCGGCAGTAACATTCTGCATTTCCTTTTTAGCGGCTTCTGCGGCTTCAAGGGCATCCTTTATTCCTTCTTCCCTTTTCTCAACGGCATTTAGGATGGGTTTCCAAGCGAACTTGCGCAACAATAGCAATAGACCGATAAAAAGCACCAATTGCCATACGAACAAACCAAGTGAAAACTGTTCTAGTAACTTTTCCATTTATCTTGAAAATTTAAAGTCTTTTTAGTACTATATCATTTTTAATGAAGGGCCATAGCCAACCGCTATGGCCTTCATTGTTTTTTACGGTTATTAAGCTGCAAAAAGAGCGGCGAAACCGATACCTTCAATAAGAGCGGCAGCGATCAACATGGCAGTTTGGATCTTACCAGAAGCTTCAGGTTGACGAGCAATGGCTTCCATTGCCTGACCACCGATTCTACCGATACCCAATCCTGCTCCGATTACGATCAAACCAGCACCTACGATGTTTGGAATTGTCATGATATATGTATTTAATAATTAAACGTTCTAATTAATGATGATCTTCTTCCACTGCCATTCCAAAATACAAGGCGGACAGCATGGTGAAAATATATGCCTGCAATGCAGCCACCAACAATTCCAATAAGGAAAGGGCGAAGGCCAATGCAAACGATAATGGACTTCCTATCCAGTTCTTAAAAATGAACATGAGCCCGATGATACTCATCAATACCACGTGACCTGCCGTGATGTTGGCATACAAACGAATCATCAACGAAAATGGCTTGATGAAGGTTCCCAACAATTCGATAGGGGCCAGAATAATTTTCATGGGAACGGGAACCCCCGGCATCCAGAAGATGTGCTTCCAGTAATTCTTGTTTCCAGAAAATGTGGTGATAAAATAGGTGATCAATGCCAAGGCAAAGGTTACCGCTATATTGTTCGTTACGTTTACACCCAGAGGAGTAAGCCCCAAAAGGTTGATGATCCACACAAAGAAGAAAACGGTCAACAAGTAGCTCATGTACTTTTTGTACTTGTGCTCTCCAATGTTTGGAACGGCGATTTCGTCGCGCACAAAAATTACCAACGGCTCCAAAACACGGCCCAATCCTTTGGGCAGATGGCTCTTTTTATAGTTGTTGGCTACCGAACGGAACATCAAAAACATCAATAAGCCAACCAAAGCAATGAAAACCACGTTTTTGGTAATGGACAGATCCAATGGCTTTTCGTTGGTGGGGTGGGCATCCTCCACGACCAAATTTTCACCAAAAGCATCTTCGGTGTGGGTGTCCTCGTCATGGTGAGTGCCAAATTCAATAGTCCCCTCGGCATTGGTCTTGTATATTTTATTATGATAGAGTGCGTAGTAATTGCCGTCTACCTCTGCGACAGTCTCTCCGTGATGGAATTTTGAGGATGAAAACACCTTTAATCCATTGTCCCAAAGAATCACGGGCAATGGAAACCCAATGTATTTGTGCTCACCTTCATCAGTAGTGTATGAAAACAAGGAAAAGTCATACGAATCCAAAAGGTGGTGATCGATATATTCCTTT
>JAGQZL010000313.1 GCA_020434915.1 Allomuricauda sp.
GTGGCGTTGTTGTTGGGGTGGTATTTTTTGAACGAGCAGATTACGGTACAATCCGTTATGGCAGCTGTCATCCTATTAACGGGCGTTTATTTCATCAATACCAAGAAAACGCTTGCCATTTTTGAACGTTTCAAACGTTAATACCCTGTTAGCTATCTCGGAAATCTGCGTTGGAATTCGTACCTTAAAAAGAAAATTCCAAAGCAATGAAAACCCTGTTTAAATCCACGATCCTTTTTTTAGGGGTACTGGTGGTCTCCTGTGCCTCCAGTTCCAAAGCCACGCCGGAAGAAATTGCGGCGTTGGATGAAATGATCTCCAACAAACATTTTGAGGTAAAGGCCCTTTGGGCACAACCATTGGCAAATCAAAGTTTGAACAGTATTGCCAGCGCAGGATTGCTGCCCCAAGGAAGCACGGCCTCCCGGATAGACATTTCAGGTTCCGGAGGATACCTTCGCGTTGCAGGGGATAGCGTTATTGCCGATCTGCCCTATTTTGGGGAACGTAGAATGGGTGGTTACTATAGCGCCAACAGGATAGGCATCCAATTTAAGGACGTTCCCAAGGAGTTTTCCATAGATCCAGCCGAAAAGGGTTCCGGTTATCTAGTGAAATTCTCGGTGAATGATGGGGTGGAGAACTACCAGGTCATCGCACAACTTTATCCCAACCAAACGGCGCGATTGACCGTGGCAAGCTCCCACAGAACCAATATTTGGTATCAGGGCAACCTTTCGGAATACAAGGAGTAGCGGAAATTTCACAAAACTACATCGGCTTGTTTTCCTCCTTTCCACGATTTTGTTTTAGCTTTAAGGGTTGAAACCAAAACACCTAAAACACACATGAAAATTTACAATTTGACCTTTAGGTCAATGACGTTGTTCCTCTTTTCCCTACTGTTGTTTTCCTGCAACGGGAAAAAAGAAAAAACGGATGATGAAACAGCGGCAGAAACCCAGCAGGACACAATAGCCAAGACCACCCTACCTTTGGAACGTTTGAACCTCCCTGAAGGATTTACCATTGAAGTATATGCGGAAGGACTGGAAGGTGCCCGCTCCATGGCCATGGGTGCCGATGGCACCCTGTTCGTGGGTACACGGAATGAAGGCAACGTATATGCCGTAAAAGATACCAATGGAGATTACAGGGCAGACGAATCCTATGTGATTGCCACCGATTTGGAGCAGCCCAACGGGGTAACCTTTAGGGATGGTGCACTGTACGTGGCTGCCGTAAGCCGATTATTCAAGTATCCCACTATAGAACAGCAATTGGACAATCCCCAAGAGCCTGAACTCATTTATGAGGATTACCCCGGTAATTTCCATCATGGCTGGAAATACATTGCCTTTGGACCCGATGATAAACTCTACGTACCCGTGGGAGCTCCCTGCAATATCTGCGACAGCACTTCGGTGGATGAGCGTTTTGCCACCATCACCCGTATGAACGCGGATGGAAGCAATCGTGAGATCGTGGCCCGTGGGGTAAGGAATACAGTGGGCTTTACCTGGCACCCGGAAACCAAGGAACTGTACTTTACCGATAACGGTAGGGACATGATGGGAGACGACGTACCTCCTTGCGAATTGAACAAGGTAACGGAGGTAGGGCAACATTTTGGCTATCCGTTTTGCCATGGTGGCACCATTGCCGATCCTGAGTTTGGCGACCAACACCCCTGTTCCGATTTTGTGCCTCCCGTTCAGAATCTGGGACCACACGTGGCGCCCTTGGCCGTAAAGTTTGATACCGGCTCCATGTTCCCCGAAAGTTATAAGGGACATGCCTTTATTGCCGAACACGGCTCTTGGAACCGATCCAAAAAAATAGGGTACCGGGTTATGTTGGTAAAATTGGATACCAATGGAAACGCTACCAGCTATGAACCTTTTATAGATGGCTGGTTGGACGATGAAAGTCAAGAAGCGTTTGGTAGACCGGTGGACCTATTGTTCCTGCAAGATGGTTCCCTGTTGATTTCCGATGATGTGGGCAATGCCATTTATAGGGTCACCTACAAAGGATAATACATTCATTTAAAAGGACGAAGGTACTTGGGCAATGGGAGCGCTTCCATTTTCCAAGTACTTTTTTTATGCGCTTGATCCTCCACTTCCAAAAAAATATGACTTTCAGTGGGGTTGTCTTTGGTAACAATCTGTTCCAGGCTATAGGTCCATTCCCCATGTGTAAAAATGTACTCGGCCTTGTCACCGTTGGGGTCTTTTTCCACAGTGCCGTGTAAGACCAGGTTGGGTTGGGAAAGGATACCCTTGGAAGCATGCCAGCACAGGTAACGCACTTGGCCGTTTCGGAGTTGGTCTATTCGGATAATGTAATGTCCATCGCCACAAAAAACGAGGATTTGGTCAATGTCAGGGTCTTTCCAGTAGATGGCTTAAGTAGGTTTAGGTTGGTTTTGGTCTATGTTCAAACGCCTGTAAGTATCCTGTATTGTATCAGTACCCATGTCTTTCTCCCCAACGCAGTCCATGAAAGAAACCGATGAGGTAAACGATGAATGCTGCGACGATCAAAGCAATGATCTGTAAGGTATTTATGGTTTCAAGTGTACTCATTTTCCTAAATTTTTCCACAAGCTACGCCCTATGCAAAAATATTGCACATCCAATTGACGGATACCGCTTTTGAATTGACGGATGCAGGATTTCAATTGATAGACATTCATTCTAAGGGTATCATTTTTCAAACCGATCTGAAAATCGTCCATCGAGTGGCGAACTACGTCCATTTTTTCCCGTTTCCAACCGTTGCAACTTTGTACCATCAAAAATTAAGTTTAACCATTTAGATAAAATATCATGAAAAATTTGATGAGAACATTTTCAGTGTTCATGCTAACGATCACGGGCGTTTTTGCCCAATTACCAGAACCCGGTTTTATCATCGATGAGCGTACCGCCATTGTGATCACCGATCCACAGAACGATTTCCTAAGCCCCGATGGTGTGGCCTGGGGTGCCGTAGGGCAGAGCGTTCAGGAGAACAACACCATCGAGAACTTGGAGACCATTTTCAAGTTGGGTGAACAATACGACATGCCC
>JAGQZL010000314.1 GCA_020434915.1 Allomuricauda sp.
GTGGAACAGGAAGACATCCTGAACACTTTTGAAGGTCTTACCAAGCATTTGTTGAAAGAAATCAAAGGCGTGGAAATAGAAGAATTTCCAAGAATGACCTTTGACGATGCCATGCGCCTCTATGGAAACGACAAACCGGACATCCGTTTTGGAATGCAGTTTGGAGAACTGAACGAAGTGGCCCAGCATAAGGATTTTGGTGTTTTCAATAGTGCGGAATTGGTGGTAGGTATTGCTGTGCCTGGTGCCGGGTCATACACCCGCAAAGAAATTGACGCCCTTATTGACTGGGTAAAAAGACCCCAAGTGGGCGCCAAGGGCATGGTCTATGTAAAATGTAATGAGGACGGCACTTACAAATCCTCCGTGGATAAATTTTACGATCAGGACGACTTGTCCAAATGGGCAGAAGTGACCGGGGCCAAACCAGGAGATTTGATTTGTGTGCTCTCAGGTCCAATCAATCAGACCCGAGCACAGCTAAGTGCACTTCGCATGGAGCTGGCCACACGTCTTGGACTCCGCAAACCAGATGAATTTGCCCCTCTGTGGGTAGTAGATTTCCCCTTATTGGAACTGGACGAGGAAACGGGCACCTACCATGCCATGCACCATCCCTTTACTTCTCCAAAACCTGGGCAATTGGAATTGTTGGAAACAGATCCAGGCAACGTAAAGGCCAATGCCTACGATTTGGTACTGAATGGTAACGAGATTGGTGGTGGATCTATCCGTATCCACGATAAGGAGACCCAAGCGACCATGTTCAAACATTTGGGCTTTACCCCCGAAGAGGCCAAGGCCCAGTTCGGGTTTTTGATGGATGCCTTCCAATATGGAGCACCTCCCCACGGAGGTATTGCCTTTGGTTTGGACCGTTTGGTGTCCATTTTGGGCGGACAGGAAACCATTCGTGATTTTATTGCCTTCCCAAAAAACAACAGCGGAAGGGATGTCATGATCGATGCTCCAGCAAATATCGACCAAGAACAATTGAAAGAGCTCCATTTAAAATTGGATATCTAATACATTACAATCCCGCTTAGCGGGATTTTTTAATACTTTTAAGTGACTTATTGACCTCAATGTCTAGCAAAAGGAAGAAACTGCTTACTCGTTTTCTTAAGTGGCGATACAAAAATGTCTCCAACAAAACCTTTGTGCACATTATGAGTCTTGTTGTTGGGTTCTTGGCGGGTGCCGTTGCGGTTACCCTGAAAAACTTCACTTATTTTATTGAGGCGCTACTTAAAAAAGGTATCGTATTTTCTGAAAACCAACTTTATTTTATCCTTCCCACCATCGGGTTGACGTTGGTGTATCTCTACGTAAAATTCGTCCAGAAAAAACCTTTGCAACATGCTGTATCTTCCATCATTTTTTCACTTTCAAAAAAAGGGGGGCTGCTAAGTGTGAAGGACATTTATACCCCACTGATTACCGCCCCACTCACGGTTGGTTTCGGGGGTTCTGTTGGATTGCTTGGCCCAGCGGTTAAATCGGGGTCTGCGGTTAGTTCCAACCTCAGCCGGCTGCTGCATATCGATGCCAAAACCAGGTCGCTTTTGGTAGCCTGCGCATCGGCAGGAGCCATTGCCTCCATTTTTCAATCGCCCATTGCCGCCATCATCTTTGCCGTGGAAGTGTTTACGTTGGACTTGACCATGATGTCCATGCTGCCACTTTTGCTGGCTTCCATTGCAGGGGTCCTCACCTCCTATTTCTTTTTGGGGAACGAGGTATTGTTCAGTTTTTCCCTGACCGAAGGCTTTCAGCTAAAAGACACGGCTTTTTATGTTTTGCTAGGGGTGGGCACCGCTTTCGCCTCCATTTATTTTACCAAAATGTACTTTGCCATCCTGTCCCTTTTTAAAAAACTTAAAAGTCCAAAGTATAAACTTTTGGTGGGCGGGATTACCATCGGAATCATGTTATACGCCATTCCCCCACTCTATGGTGAAGGTTTCAGTTTTATTAACAACTTGCTGCACGGAGACCATTTGAAAGCCTTGGGCAACACCCCCTTTGATCAATACTCCCACAATATTTGGGTGGTTATTGCCCTTTTGTTCGGCATTACCATTTTTAAGGCCATTGCCATGACAGCTACCATAGGTGCAGGGGGTGCGGGGGGAATCTTTATCCCCACCATGGTCATGGGAAGTGCTCTGGGCAATGTAGTGGCCAAAGTGATCAACAATCTGGGCTTGGGATTTTCGGTTTCCGAAAGCAACTTTACCTTGATCGGAATGGCCGGATTAATCGCCGGGGTAATCCATGCCCCTTTGACCGCCATCTTTTTGATTGCGGAGATTACCGGAGGCTATCAGCTTTTTGTCCCATTGATGATCACGGCCTCCATCTCCTATCTTATCACCAAAAATGCCTTGGATTATACCATTTACACCAAAGAATTGGCCAAGATCGGTGCCTTACTTTCCCATAACAAGGACCAAATGGTATTGGGCCTTATGGAAATGGACGACGTGATAGAAAAAAACTTTAAGCCTGTGCATCCAAAAATGACGCTGGGCGAAATGCTCCATGAATCGGTTTCCAAATCAAAGAGAAACCTGTTCCCGGTACTGGATAACCACCAAAAGCTGATGGGCATCATCGTTCTAGACGATATTAGACCCTTTATGTTCGACACGGAGATTTACGACACCGTCTTTGTTAAGAATTTGATGCACGCCCCCCCGGAACTTATTTTTTATGAGACCGACAACATGAAGGAAGTGATGAAAAAATTCCAGGACAGCGGTGCTTGGAACCTGCCGGTCATCAAGGAAGGGAAATACGAAGGTTTCATTTCCAAGTCCAAACTATTGACCGCCTATCGCAGAAAATTGATCAAACATTCCCAATGAAAATGAGACTTGTAGTTTTACTTATAACAGTGGTTTCCGTTGCCTCCATCATTTATGGGTTTACATTGGAGGAAGGACAGGCTGCAATGGCCCACAAATTTATTGGCGGTGGTACCATTGGATTGTTCCTGGTGGCCATGCCCCTTTTCCTGTACACCGAAAGCCAGGGGAAAAACATGAAAGATTACATGCT
>JAGQZL010000315.1 GCA_020434915.1 Allomuricauda sp.
CCACGTGCTGTATAACGGAAAAATCGTGAAATCCGGCACCAAGGAATTGGCTTTGGAATTGGAAGAAAAAGGGTACGACTGGATCAAACAGGAAGCAACGGTTTAAACATTTTGTCATTCCCATGAAAATGGGAATCCAAATGAGATAATACAACCATTAATACGATTCCTGCTTTCGCAGGAATGACATGAGCAAAAGAAAAATGGATTTAAAGGAAAAACTGATCTCATCATTTTTGGCATTCGAGGACACCGTGGACTTGGACAATCCCGTTCATGAAGTGCGCTCTGAGGCCATCAAGAATTTTGAGGAAAAGGGCTTTCCTTCCAAAAAGGAGGAGGCCTGGAAATATACATCGCTGAACAGTCTTCAAAAAATTGATTTCAGCATTTTTCCGAAGCAAGAAACCGCTTTGGAATACAAGGACATCAAGAAATATTTCTTGCACGAAATCGACACCTACAAGATTGTTTTTGTGGATGGGGTATACAGTTCCTACTTGTCCGAAACCACGCATGATGGGGTGGATGTCTGCTTGATGAGCTCTGCGTTTAGCAAACCGATGTTCCAACAAGTGATTGACGTGTATTTCAATAAAGTGGCCTCCAAGGATGAGTCTTTGACCACCTTGAATACGGCTTTCAGCAAGGAAGGAGCCTACATCTATATTCCAAAGAATAAAATGCCGAAAAAACCCATCCAGATTTTGCATTTGGCCACGGGCAATGAGGCAGCTTTGATGTTGCAACCCCGTAACTTGATCGTTGCCGAGGACAATGCAGAGGTACAGATCATTGAGCGTCACCAAAGTTTGACCGAGAATGAGGTGTTTACCAATTCGGTTACCGAAATCTTTGCCGGCAAGGATGCCATTGTGGATTATTACAAAGTTCAGAACGATGCTTTGACCGCATCATTGGTGGATAACACCTATATCTCCCAAAAAGACCATAGCGTGGTTCGAGTGCATACCTTTTCCTTTGGCGGGAAATTGATTCGTAACAACCTCAACTTTTACCAAAACGGGGAACGCATCGATTCCACCTTGAAAGGGGTGACCATCTTGGGCGACAAACAACACGTGGACCACCATACCTTGGTGAACCATGCTCAGCCCAACTGTGAAAGTCATCAAGATTACAAGGGAATTTTTGGCGACAGCTCCACTGGGGTCTTCAACGGAAAGATCATTGTGGACAAGATTGCCCAAAAAACGGATGCCTTTCAACAGAACAACAATATTTTGTTGAGTGATAAGGCCACGATTAATTCCAAGCCCCAATTGGAAATTTTTGCGGATGACGTAAAATGTTCCCACGGCTGTACCATTGGCCAGTTGGATGATGAGGCACTTTTCTATCTAAGGTCGCGTGGTATACCCAAAAAAGAAGCTACGGCCCTTTTGATGTATGCTTTTGCCAACAACGTGCTGCAAAGTGTTCGCATCCCGGAACTGAAAGCCAGGATCAACAAGATCATTGCCAATAAATTGGGCGTTCGTGTTGGTTTTGACCTGTAATCCCACAAAATAGCAACCCCAAGATGTTAGAAACCTCTTTGGACATACAAACCATCCGAAAGGATTTCCCCATACTTGGTCGCACGGTACATGGGCAACCTTTGGTGTATTTGGACAATGCGGCCACATCGCAGACCCCCGATCAGGTGGTCAATGTGATCGTGGATTACTACCACCGATACAATGCCAATATTCACCGTGGAGTGCATACCTTGTCCCAAGAAGCTACGGACGCCTATGAGGTGGCACGGCAAAAAATCCAGAAGCATTTCCATATTGGCAAAAGCCATGAGGTGATCTTTACTTCCGGAACCACACATGGCATCAATTTGGTGGCCACAGGTTTTACTTCCTTTTTAAAGAAAGGGGATGAGGTTTTGGTTTCGGCCATGGAGCACCATTCCAATATTGTGCCTTGGCAAATGCTTTGCGAGCGCACAGGTGCTATATTGAAAGTAATCCCAATGAATGTGGAGGGCGAATTGGTGATGGAAGAATATCACAACTTACTGAGTGAGAACACCAAATTGGTATTTTGCAACCACGTGTCCAATGCATTGGGAACCGTAAACCCAATCGAAGAAATTATTGAAGGAGCCCATAAAGTGGGAGCTGCGGTGTTGATCGATGGGGCACAGGCGGCGGCACACATTAAAGCTGATCTACAGGCGTTGGATGTGGATTTTTATACTGTATCGGCCCATAAAATGTGCGGACCAACCGGGGTGGGCATATTGTACGGAAAAGAAGCATGGCTCAACAAACTGCCACCCTATCAAGGAGGGGGCGAAATGATTGCCGAAGTCACTTTTGAAAAGACCACCTATGCCGATCTACCGCATAAATTTGAGGCAGGAACGCCTAATATTTGCGGAGGCATTGCCTTTGGGGCTGCCTTGGATTACATGAATGGAATCGGTTTTGATGCCATTGCCCAATACGAAGACGAACTGTTGCAGTACGCCACGGAACGCTTGCTGAGCATTGAAGGATTGAAGATTTACGGAACTGCGGAGCATAAGACTTCCGTGATTTCGTTCAATATTGAAGGGGTGCATCCGTATGATATCGGGACCATTCTCGACAAATTGGGCATAGCGGTGCGAACAGGGCACCATTGTGCACAGCCCATCATGGATTTTTACAAGATACCCGGAACGGTTAGGGCTAGTTTTAGCTTTTACAATACCAAGGAAGAAGTGGACAAGTTGGTGGAAGGAGTAGAGCGGGCCAAAAACATGCTTTTATAACCAAAGGTTATGTTTTGGCCACAATTTGACGTACAATAGTTCACTTTGTACTTTTGAACAAAACAGCGAAATGAGCATACAAGATATACAGGAAGAAATTGTTGAGGAGTTTTCCATGTTCGACGACTGGATGCAGCGTTACGAATACATGATCGAGCTTGGCAAATCCCTTCCCTTGATTGATGAACAATACAAGACCGATGACAACCTCATCAAAGGATGTCAGAGCAAGGTATGGGTACATGCCGAGTTGGAGGGTGATAAACTGGTTTTTACGGCCGATAGCGATGCCA
>JAGQZL010000316.1 GCA_020434915.1 Allomuricauda sp.
CGGATCGCTTTCCATTATTGCCACTGCATTGACAGAGACTGGATCCAAAATGGACGAGGTGATTTTTGAGGAATTCAAAGGAACCGGTAACATGGAACTTCAGTTGGATCGTAGAATTTCCAACCGCAGAATATTCCCTGCTATTGACCTTATCTCTTCCTCAACACGTAGGGATGACCTATTGTTGGACGAAAACACCATTCAACGTATGTGGATCATGCGCAAATACTTGGCAGACATGAACCCTGTGGAGGCCATGGAATTTATGGAGCAACGCATTAAGCAGACCCGTAACAACGAGGAATTTTTGCTTACCATGAATGAATAGATAAATATTTGACAATCAATTTTATATAAACCCTTCAATAAATATTGGAGGGTTTTTTGTTGATTCGTTTTAAAGAAAAGGCATATCTTTAAATTGGTTTCCTCAAAACTGAACTTAAAACACTTACACTATGAAAAACTACAGAAAAGTAGCCATTACTTTCTTTGGTTCCTTATTCCTTTTTATGAGCGCCTGCCAGGAAGGACCCAAGAAAGATGAACCTAGAACATCCGAAGAACCGCAGGTAGAAAAAATTTCTCCCCCAGAAGGCATTATTTCCCTTGAAGAGTCCAAATCCCTGTACGACAATTATTCCAAACACAGGATGGACATGATCCAACAATATGAGGCGGAACGCCAACCAGATGGAAAGTTTGAAGCAGCTCGGTTTTCCTCATTTACCTATGAGGACATCAAACAATATATGGCTTACGTGGAACAAGAGGCAAAAGAGGCCAATGTGGAAATTTCCTCCCTTCGAATCTATTTTGCCAACTATCCGGACAAGGAACGTTTTCCTGATGGCAAAAAAGTGGTGCATCCCAGACAGAATTCCATGTTCATTGTCCCTACCATGTTGGTTGATGGCGAGGAATACGGTTTTTACATTGGTTCCGATGGAAAAGCGAAACTGATCAAGGACGCCGTCGGCGCAAAAAGCATGGGCCAAAAAACAGACCAAGGAGATAAGGCTTACGCCAGTTTTGCGCCTACATTGTTCCAAGATGATGATAAAAGCCTCAATCTAAACCATGGCACTTCCGGCCCTCCGCCATTTACCGACTTTTAAACATTGTACCATTGGAAGATCTCGTCAGAATCTTTAAAGATCATTATTACATTCCCCTATATTTTGCAACATGGGTGATTTCGGTTGTCCGATACAGAAGTTTTTTCGATACCCCTCTGAAATATCTCCCAATGCTTATAATCTATACTTTTTTTACGGAAGTGTTGGGATATTTCATAAAGTTTAGTGATCAATTCCAGTTTTTTTCAGATGATCGATATACTTGGCATAACGTCGTAATATTCAATGCTTACCAATTGGTGTTTTTTCTTTTTTTCTTCGAAGTTTATCGAAAACTACTTCACAACACAAAGATCAAGAGGTGGGTTTTGTATTTAAGCATTGTTTGTGTGATTGCCTATCTGGTTAATGCTTTTCTATACAATCCACTGCACAACCAAATGACCTACGCCCATATAATAGGTTCTTTGATGATGCTTTTTATTCTGGCCAAATACTTCATTGAAAAGTACAGGGAGGAAAACCCGCAGCCCTTAAAATTTAACGTCATGTTTTGGATCAGTATTGGTTTATTGGCATTTTATACAACGTTCCCAGCTATGTTGATTGCCTATAAAATGAAAGTGAGTTTACAGATTCAGGCGTATTTCAGACCTGTTTTGGTAACCTCTATTCTTTTGATGTATGGTTTTATCATTTTTGGGCTTCTTGTGGGAAAACGAAAAGCATTCAGGTAACCTTTCAGCAACTTAAAATAAGCGCCCCCAAAATTTTGGGGGTGTTTTTATTCTGTAACTTAGCAGCTTGATATACACATTAGGTTACAGAAGCTAAACGTATCCGTGAAAATTTACAATGGAGGAACTCTATAAATTTCTTGTACAACAATATTACATTCCTCTTTACTTCATTGTCTGGTTGGTAGCCGTTTTTAAGTACCAATCTTATTTTGACACCCCTCTGAAATATTTTCCGGTGTACTTGATGTACACTTTCTTAACGGAACTGCTGGGCTATTTCATCAAGTACCATGAAGATTTTCAATTTTTCTCGGATGAGCGGTACAATTGGCACAATGTGATTATCTACAATATCTATTCAGTGATTACCTTTGTATTCTTCTACTATATATATTGGAGGGTGTTGAAAATTGCCAAGCACAAAAAATGGGTGCAATACGGAACCATCATTGCCATGTTGAGCTATGTGGTCAGCCTTTTCTTCCAAGACCCCCTTCACATGAACCTGTATTATGCAGATCTGTTGGCCTCCACCATTCTTTTGGTGCTCATTGGGCTTTATTTCAAGGAAAAAAAGGATGAAGGTCCCCTACAGCCCATGAAATATAACCTCATGTTTTGGACAAGCTTGGGATTGGTGGTCTTTCACTTAATTTTCCCCTATTTATTTGTCATAGGCTATGAAGCCCCGAAGATTTGGGCCAAGTATCAACTACGCCAGGTCCTGCAAGTTTTGATCCTGTTCATGTACGGATCCTTTTTGTTGGGTTTCCTTGTTTCCAAACGAAAAGCCTTCAGATAAAAATCAAAGTTTTAGTAAAACAAAAACGCCCCCGAAACGGAGGCGTTTTTAATATTGTCCTTGAGACAGGTTTACATAGCTGCAACCTTGCTCATCAATTTACTTTTAAGGTTTGATGCCTTG
Organism: Allomuricauda sp.; assembly: GCA_020434915.1. GTDB lineage: Bacteria > Bacteroidota > Bacteroidia > Flavobacteriales > Flavobacteriaceae > Flagellimonas. The sequence continues at coordinate 2,745 of JAGQZL010000316.1, forward strand.
TTGCTGTGGATAATGTTGCGCTTGGCCAACTTATCGATCATACCAACTACAGTGGGCAACAAAGCCTCGGCAGCCTTCTTATCTTCCTCGTTACGCAATTTCTTGATGGCATTACGCACAGTTTTGTGCTGATACCTGTTACGCAAACGTACTGCTTCGTTTCTTCTGATTCTCTTTAGTGCTGACTTATGGTTTGCCATTATCTTAAATTATGCTTTCTTGTTCTTTTTTTTGTAGCCCGTAGGGGAATCGAACCCCTGTTACCAGGATGAAAACCTGGCGTCCTAACCCCTAGACGAACGGGCCGTTAA
>JAGQZL010000317.1 GCA_020434915.1 Allomuricauda sp.
ATATTATGCATTTAGAAATAGTATCACCGGAAGCCACCTTATTCTCTGGAGAAGTAACATCGGTTACCGTTCCTGGAGTAGACGGAGAGTTCCAAATGTTAGAAAACCACGCACCTATTGTATCGCTATTACAGCAGGGAAAGGTAAAAGTGAAAGGCAATATCGCCATTGATGAAGCCTTTCAAAACAAGTTTTCCAAAGGAAGCAATGGTGAGACCGTTTTGGAGATTTCTAGCGGAACGGTAGAGATGAAGGATAACAAAGTTATTGTCCTTGCCGATTAAAACAAATGAATTCATTCACAATAAAAAAAGCCGCTCAATTTGAGCGGCTTTTTTTATTTCAATACAATCAGATGCCATTCTTTTTCTCCTGAAGGATATACTTTAACAGTCTCAAAACCTATTGCTTTATGTGCTGCCAATGAACGTTTATTTTTACCATCCACCTCAGTGATGATGGTATCAAATCCTTCCGGCAGCCTATTTTTCATGGTAAGGTACAGGTTTCTAAAAACCCCCTTGCCCCTGTGGCTTTTGGCAACACAGATCTGTCCCATGGCCATATAACTATCTTTTTTCCGAACAACTTTTTTGATTTCATCGAACATGGGTTTTAGAACTTCAATTTCATCCGCAAATTTGGGGTGCATGCAAAGCGCATAACCAATAACATTGCCGTCTTCCACTGCTATGATATGGCCACATTCGTCGTTCATCGCCTTAAGGACTTCCATGGAGTGCTCCACAGTTAGAAAGCCCTCTTGCTCGCTTTCTTGGGGTGTAATATTTTTTGGAAGATTTTGTTGTTGGAGTGCAAGGATTTGTTTCAATTCCTGCTCCGATTCAGCTTGCTTGTAAACAATCATCTATTCAACTTTAAGCCAATTTTTTCTAGCCTGTAGCATCTGCTCCGTTGGGGTTTGCCCTTTGTCTTCCATCAAACTGAAAGAATAACTTGGGCTTGGAGTCAATTGCAAAGTGGTGGTTTTGGAAACCCCAAACCTGGTAAAGTTGACAGTCAGGGATTCTCCAATTGAAAACTGTTTTAGGTATTCTCCAAAATTTTGATCTGCTGAAATGGCAATATCGTTGATGTTCAATATCACATCCCCGTTGTCTAATCCGGCTAGGTAGGCGGGACTTCCAATTTTACTGTTATTGGAGATTACTGCAGTTCCGTCTGGCTTAACAGAAACGTAGGCGCCAAAATATGGCTCATCCTCCGGTTGTTCCAATAGCACCCCAACGGATTGGCAAAGTGTTTTATAGTCGGGCATTCCACTTTTATAGACATAGTTGTTGAAGAATGTATCCCCAAACTCCTTTCCAGCATACTGATTCAATTGGGAATGGATGTCGGCCACGGTATAAGGTACTTCCGTCATGCCATAGGTATACCACATCCGTTTCATAAAGTCGTCCAGATTTAGCCCTTTTTCCCTAAGGGAAAGATCTAACGCCAACCCCAAAACACTGCCGTAGGAGTAGTAGGAGATAAAGGTGTTTTCCCTATTGACAGGATCCACCGAAGTGGCGGCATCCACAAACGGAGCCTGATAGCTCATTTCCACCACGTTGAAGAACTCCCGGGCAGGGGAGTTCCATACGTAATTAAACGTTCCGGCCAGACCTTCCACATATTCCTTGGGGGTGTTCAAACCCGCTCGACATAAGATTAGGCCAGTATAGTAACTCGTAAAACCTTCGGCAAACCAAAGCTCGCCGCTCATGTTGGCGGCTTCAAAATCAAAAGGCTCCAACGATTTGGGACGGATACGCTCCACGTTCCACGCATGGAAAAATTCATGGGACACCGTTCCAATATTGCGTTCCATGCCTCCATCGGCCAAGCTACGGGTACTGGTCAGAATGGTAGAATTTCGATGCTCCATACCATCACCCGAGGCATTGGGAATGTAGCAAGCCAGAAACGTATAGTTACCGTAATCAAATACGGGGAGTTGTCCGTAGACCTCCTTCTCCGCAAGTACCACTTTCTTTACCTTTTCAAAGTAGGTGTCGGCCTCCTCTTCAGTACCGTTGTGATGTAACGCAAGGTTGATGGTCAGATGATCTACTTCAAAAGAGCGAAGCATGTAATTACTAATTTCAGTGGGACTGTCCATAAAATAATACATGTTCGGCGCCATGTAGGTTGTTCCGGCAACCAAGGGAAGCTGGGTGGCCACCTTCCAGTTCAAATCTTCACGAACATCAAATGTTACTTCTATTTTTCGTTCGCTCAATGCTGGGGAAAACATAAAAGTGGCCGGAATGTTCAAATGGGCGTGGGTCTCATCCACCTGTGAATAGGTGCCACCCCCTCTATTGGCAAATAAAATATATTGGATATTGATGGTGCCATCATGCCCGGAAACCTGCCATTCGTATGGGTTGGGACGATGTATCTGCAACAGTTTCCCCTTGCTATCCGTGGCCTTAAAAGCATATACGTTCTTGGCAAACTCGTGCAGGGCATACCGTCCAGGGGAGGTCCTGCTCATCCGAAAAGAAACCGTTCCAGATTCCAGATCAGGAAAAGAAGCCTCGATCACGGCTTCATGGTGTACGGCATTTTCAAAGGAAATGATATAGGTGTTGGTTTGGGCCGATAGTCCGACAGATAAAAAAACAAGAAATAAAAGGGAGGTGATTTTCATTTTCAGAATCGTTTATGTTGTACTAAGATACTGCTTAAAAACAGGAAGTACTACATTTGTGATATGGAGAAACTGCCCAAAAAGTTGAAGGATAAATTGGAAGCACGTGCAGCCAACCTTGCCTTGCGCAAACTTCCGAAAAAGGAGGCGATGGTCGACTTTTCTTCCAACGATTATTTAGGGCTGGCCAGTAATGAGGAAGTTGCTGCCATGGCCGTAGATTTTTTGAAGGGTATTTCCCCAATCAATGGCGCTACAGGCTCCAGGTTGTTGTCTGGAAACCATGAACTCTACAATAAATTGGAGAAATTTTTAGCGGATTACCATAAGGCCGATGCCGCTTTGGTGTTCAACTCAGGCT
>JAGQZL010000318.1 GCA_020434915.1 Allomuricauda sp.
ACATCACCAAGACCTTTGGCACACAAAAAGCATTGAACAATGTTTCTTTCTCCATTAAAAAAGGGGAAGTGGTCGGTTTTCTAGGACCTAATGGGGCAGGTAAATCCACCATGATGCGAATTTTGACCACCTATTACAAAGCCGATAGCGGTGATGCGGAGGTAAATGGATTTGATGTTTTGAAATCTGAAAGGGACGTACAAAAAAGCATAGGATACCTTCCTGAGCACAACCCACTCTATCTGGAAATGTACGTGAAGGAGTATCTGGCTTTCAATGCCGATGTGTATCATGTGCCCAAATCAAAGATCTCCGAAGTCATAGAACAGACCGGTCTCACTCCCGAGGCCCACAAAAAGATAGGACAGTTATCCAAAGGATACCGACAGCGGGTTGGGTTGGCCGCAGCATTGCTCCACGACCCCGAGGTATTGATCCTGGACGAACCCACCACTGGACTTGACCCCAACCAGCTCATCGAAATCAGAAAATTGATCCGTGACATTGGCAAGGAAAAGACCATTCTCCTCTCTACCCACATCATGAAAGAGGTGGAAGCCGTTTGCGATCGGGTGATCATCATCAACAAAGGGCAATTGGTGGCGGATAAAAAACTGGAAGAACTTCGCGAAACGGAGGAACAGATCATTGAAGTGGAATTTGACTACCGGGTGGAGGAACAATTGCTCAACCAGATGCCCCATGTTTCCAAAGTGGTGAATACGGGCGGTTTTGTTTATGAAATCACCTTTAACACCACCAGTGATATGCGCCCAGCCGTCTTTGATTTTGCCCACGACAATAAATTGAAGACCCTTCAACTCAGCCGGAAGAACAAGAATTTGGAGAGCCTGTTCACGGAACTCACCTCCTAGCTTTCTTTATCGACAATAGGATGAACCATGTCCAAAAATCAGCGTAAAACCCATTCAAATATGGTATTTTTGCCATCCAAATGAATACGGACCTATGAGGAAGAACAATGCCAGGTTGGAACTTTCCAAAGAAGACATGAAAACGTATGGCTATCAGATAGTGGATGCCATTGTGGAACATCACCATACCCAACATGAAAAACTTCCGGTTGCCTTTGGTTCCCGAGAAGAAATGGACAACCTCTTTTTGGAAGAAGCACCTGAAAAAGGCATGGATCCCTCGGCTGTTTTGGAGTTTGTGCTGGAAAAAGTGATGACCAACAGTGCCAATATGGCCCACCCAAAATCGTTTTCCTTTGTACCGGGCCCTAGTAACTATGTGAGTGTCATGGCAGATGCCTTGGCCACGGGTTATAATATTTTTTCAGGTGGATGGTCCATTGGTCCTGCAGCGGCTGAGTTGGAAATCGTAACGATACAATGGTTATTGAAAATCTTTGGGCTTCCAAGAAAAAAAGGTGGTGGTATTTTTACCAGTGGCGGTTCCATGGCCAACCTGACGGCAGTAGCCACTGCCCGAAGGATCAAATGTGGGGACGATTTTTCCAAAGCGGTCATCTACTTATCGGACCAAGCCCATTCTTCCAACATCAAGGCCATTCGGGTCTTGGGATTCAAAAAGGAACAGATCCGCATTATTCCCACGGACAGTGAGTTCAAATTTGCCTTGAACAAACTGAAGAATTGCATTGCCAAAGACCGATTGGAAGGGTTACAGCCGTTTTGCCTCATAGCCTCGGCGGGAACCACCAATACAGGAACGGTGGACCCTTTGATGGAGCTTGCCAAAATCTGTAAAAAAGAAGATATCTGGTATCACATTGATGGCGCCTATGGGGGTGCGGCCTATCTTTCCCAAAAAGGAAAGCAACTGATGAAAGGCATTGAAAAGGCCGATTCCTTGACCGTGGACCCACACAAATGGTTTTACCAACCCTATGAAATGGGGTGTTTATTGGTGCGCAACCACAAGCACTTGAGCCACACCTTTACCGAAAAACCGGAATACCTTCGTGATATTGAAGGGAACACATCCGAAATCAATTTCTATGACCACGGCATCCAATTGACACGAAGGTTCAGGGCCCTAAAGTTTTATATGTCACTAAAAACCTTTGGTTTAAAGGAATTCCGAAATGCCATCACCTATAACATTGACCTTGCCGAAGAAGTGGAAAACCTGTTGAGAGGCAGTAAAAGTTGGGAAGTGGTGTTCCCTGCTACCTTGGCGGTCATCAATTTTAGGTACAACCCTTTCAAGAAAAATTACAGTGAGGAGGAACTGGATAAAATCAACCAATACGTTTCACACAAAGTGGTGGAATCCCGAAAAGCACTATTGGTCACCACCATTTTGAACAATCAAGTGGTATTGCGCATGTGCCTGATCAATCCAAGGACCACGATGGACGATGTAACGGAAACCTTGGATCTCTGCAGGAAATATGCCTCTGAATGGGAAGAACAGGCCGTCAACAATTGATTTTTCCATTATTTGATCCTATCCAGATTTTCATCCACATCCTTGTTCTTGAACTTGGAGGAGGAGGCATTGTTTCCAAATGTATATTTCATTGAAAAAGCTATTTCCCGGGCATCCACAAAATAAACGCCTTTGGCCTCTACTCCATTAATGGCATAACTTTCTTCGAAATTCATTGCTTTGGTAATGTCGTTCAAACGGATGGCACATTGGAGTTTTTCAAAAAATGTCTTGGTCACCGAAGCGTTGACAACCACCATTGCATTTCTGGTGTACACCCCCTCGTTCCGCTCTGTCATCATCCACCCGCCAAAAGAAACAATGGTATCCTTGGCCACCTTCAATTGTTGGTCCGTGTAGGCATATATATACGGTTTGGCCATTGTCAAAACAGCTGAGGCGTCCTTAATTTTGTTATAGTTGAAGCTTAGAGAAGTAGTTGATGTCCATAGTTTATAAGAAAATGGCAAAGTGACGCCCACATAAAAACCGGATTCCCTTTCCAGGTTGATTGGTGATAATGTGGCTGCCGAATCCATGGGTTCATAACTGATGGCATAATACGATGGGTTTTCTTTTTGATACACTTAAAGAAAAAA
>JAGQZL010000319.1 GCA_020434915.1 Allomuricauda sp.
AACTATGTCCAAAATTTTGTCTCCGCAGGTGGTGGAGCGGCTGGCCAGACTTCTGCCAGCGGTCTTTGGAGTCAAGTATATCTTTATGTACTCCCCAATTTGCAGGCAGTGAAGGAGAAAGCTGCTGAATCGGGCGCCAACCATATTGATGCCATCGCGGATATTTTGATAGCCGCCAACATTGGAATAGCAACGGATACATGGGACAACATTCCCTATTCTGAAGCAACTAATGGCCCAGATAACAATTTCCCTGCTTTCGACACCCAAGAAGCCATCTATACCGAGATTTTCGGTTTGTTGGATGCTGCCATTTCCAAGTTAAGTGGAGCGGATAATTCAGGATTTGGATTAGGGTCTTCTGATTTGATTTATGGGGGTGATACCGATAAATGGTTAAGAGCTGCCTATTCGTTGAAAGCACGTTATCAGCTACATTTGGTAAACAAGGGAGTGGTTTCTGCTACCGATGTTTTGGCCACAGTGGATAACGGATTTACGTCCAACAATGACAATTTTTCCATGTATTATTCCGATAGAAATATCAACCCATGGTACTCTTCCGAAGTCTTGGCAAGAAACACAGGAAACTTGAGCAATGATATTGCCAGTCAATTGGTAAGCTCCATGAATGGGGATTATTACCCTTTCTTGGGGGGATTGGTGGAAATTGATCCCAGACTTCCCTTGTTTGCCCAGAATGATGATGAAGCCGAGTACAAAGGTTTTGTTAGCGGAGGTGGAGGTTTGGCCCCGGATGGAACGGATGCCAATGCCAGGTTCAGGACTGATGGTTTCTACACTAGCATAGACTCACCTTTGATGCTGATCACATACGCAGAGGTATTGTTCATTAAGGCGGAAGCTGCCTTCTTGGCCAATGGAGGTACCACAACCAGTGTCGGTTCCAATGCCACTGCCTATGCTGCCTATATGGATGGAATTGCCGCTAGTATGGACATGTATGGTGTGGACGGTGCCGATTATATGGCCGATGCCGCTATTGATGTAGGTGAAGGTGCTTTGAGTCTGCACCACATCATGAAGGAGAAGTATATTCACAACTTCTTGAATCCCGAGACCTTCGTGGATTACAGAAGATATGATTTCTCCGATGACGTGTTCACCGGTTTGGAAATCAGAAGTGAGGAAGATAGTGCGGACAATGAGTTCTTTGGACAATGGTTCCGAAGGGCCAACTATCCGGATACGGAACTCACCAGAAATGAGGCCAATGTTTTGGCTAACCAGCAATCACCGGTAGATCCGGTTTGGTGGGATGAATAGATAAAAATACAATCCTTAAGTTAAGAGGGTGTTCACGCAATTGGCCAATTGTAGAACATCCTCTTTTTTATGGTAGGCACTCAACACGATCCTACTCACCAATGGGCCATGCTCATCCGGATACTTAAAATTGGTAAAAATAAACCCCTGTTCTTCCAATGATTTGGCTAGTGTCGCATCCACAAACTCAAAAGTGGGGTGTCCCTTCATATGATCAAAGAAGGTAGGCTGTTCCAATGTATTTAGGAACAAGTGGTAGTTTTTCATGAGTTGGTTCCTTCTTTCTGTATAGAGGCTTTTAGCGTCTATCAAAGTTCCCATAAAAGCTGGCAAGGTTGGGCTGGCACCGCCGTAAAATGAAGTATTCCGTAGACTTTCAATGTCCTTGGAGGAGCCGAATACTGCCCCGGATTGAACACCTAAACCTTTGCCCAAGGAACAGCACACCAATAAATTGGCGGGTCTCAGTTCCTTCAACATGGTATAACAACCTTGTCCATTTTCTCCAACAATGCCCATACCGTGGGAATCATCCCCCACCAACATGATTTTGTCCAGAGGAAGGTTCTTTAGCTCTTCAAAATGAGGGTATTGCTGTCCTGAAAAATCGATGGTATCAAAAAGCACCACTGGCATGGGGCCGTTTTCTAAAAGTACTTTGTGCAATGCTTGGTTGAGTTCTTCAAAACTAGTGGTTTTGGTCACCCCATTGATGTGGAGCGCCGTATGGGCATTGGGTGCCGAAAATAGGGAATGGCCCTTATCCAACAGAAATTGAGTGACCAATTGGGCGACCAAATAACCGGAGGACATGGTCAAACATGCTTCGCTACCTACCCAATCGGCCAAAAAGGCTTCCCCTTGCCCATAAATGTTGATGGAAACATTGGACCTTCTGGAAGCCCCATAATGTATCCCGTATTTTTTTAAATTGGCAAGGAACAGTGCTTCAAAAGGAGGGAAGGATTGTAGCCCCAAATAAGCAGTGCCTCCAAAATAAAGGTGGGGCTTTCCATCAACCAAAATTTGCCGATCGGGTATACGGTCTAGGGAATGTGCCATTACAAAAGTTCTATTCCACTTCCCGGTAGTGTTGGGAAGATGACCTCGCCATCCTCCAAAATGGTCACGCCGGTTGCTATGTCATGTTTTAAAAGAAGGGCACCGTCCATATCCACATAATCCAATTGGGGTAAGAGTTGCGCAATGGCCGAAATACCCACGGAAGATTCCGTCATGCAGCCCACCATGATCTTGAGTCCAAGCGCTTTGCCTTTTTGGATCATACGTCTGGCCGGGGTCAACCCACCACATTTGGTCAGTTTAATGTTGATGCCATCAAAATAGGGGCCGCAGGATTCCACATCGTTTTCCACAATACAGCTTTCATCCGCTATTACGGGCAGTACACAATGTTCCTTTACTTTGGCCATGCCTTCCCAATCATCTGCTTTTAACGGTTGTTCCAAGAACTCAACTCCCAATTCTTTCAACAGAGGGGCGTTTTTTATAGTTTCTTCCGCAGTCCAAGCACAATTGGCATCTATTCGGAAGATACTGTCCGTATGTTTTCTAAGTTCGCGAACAATGGCCACATCGTCTTTGGTGCCCAATTTGATTTTATACACCGGCCATGGCTTTTCCCGGAGTTTTTCAACCATTTTTTCCACCGTATCTATGCCGATAGTATAATTGGTGGTGGGATATGTATTGGTGTT
>JAGQZL010000031.1 GCA_020434915.1 Allomuricauda sp.
AACCCTGTCGGGTTGATTGAGGAAACTTTCCCCATGGGTAGTATGACAGGTGCCCCAAAAGTGTCTGCCATGAAAATTATTGAGGAGTTGGAAGAAACCAAACGGGGACTTTACAGTGGGGCCGTAGGGTATTTTGCCCCGAATGGTGATTTTGATTTCAATGTGGTCATTCGAAGTATTCTCTACAATGCCACCAACCGATATCTTTCCTTTTCGGTAGGAAGTGCCATTACGGCTAAGTCCGACCCGGAGAAAGAATACCAGGAATGTTTGCTCAAGGCCAAGGCCATGCGAAATGTCATGGAAAAAGGCTAAGGTTTATTCGTAATTTCGCACTATGCTGTCCAAATTCAAAAAACATGTGGAAACCTCCATGCCTTTCCTAAAGGGTAAAAAGCTCTTGTTGGCATGTAGTGGGGGTCTGGATAGTGTAGTGCTGACCCATCTGTGCGTGAATTCGGATTTGGATACCACCTTGGCCCATTGCAATTTTAATTTGCGAGCAGAAGAAAGTAAAGGTGATGCCGAATTTGTGAAACAATTGGGGTCAACTCTTGGTATTCCTGCTCTTATAAAGGAATTTGACACGAAGGAACATGCAAAAAAACAAGGCGGGTCCATTCAAATGGCGGCGCGGGAACTACGCTACCAATGGTTTTCGGAATTGCAGAATGAACATGGATTTGACCATGTGCTGACAGCCCACCACGCCGATGACGACTTGGAAACCTTCATCATCAATCTGTCTAGGGGTACGGGGATTGAAGGTTTAACTGGAATTCCAGAGACAAACGGATATGTGGTCCGCCCATTGTTGGGGTTTTCCAGGGAAGAAATTTTAGGATATGCCCAAGAGCGGAATTTGTCATGGCGGGAAGACAGCAGCAATGAGGAAAGTAAGTATCTCCGTAACAAAATCCGTCACGAAATTGTCCCAAGATTAAAGGAGTTGCATCCCACTTTTTTGCAGAATTTCAAACAGACAAAAAGACTTTTGCAGCAAACCCAGGGTTTGGCACAAGCTCAACTTCAGGAAATCAAAACCAAGTTGTTCCAGGAAGAGCTGGGGGTGGTTAAAATTCCTGTGGAAAGATTACTTCAATTGGAGCCCTTGGAAGCCTATCTGTATGGTCTTTTTCATGCATATGGTTTTACGGATTGGGAAGCAATGAAAGGACTGTTGTCGGCCTCCAGTGGTAAAGAGGTGGTTTCCAAAACCCATAGATTGTTGAAAGACAGGGAATTTCTAATATTATCAGTATTAAAGACTAGGGTAAATGAAAGGTTTACTGTCTTTTTGGATGAACAAGGAGTTGAGTTTCCCATTAAATTGAAAATGGAGGATGTGAAGGAGTTGGGAAAACCTGATTCGAATTCCGTCTTTTTGGATAAGGAAAAGTTAAACTTCCCGTTAGTGTTAAGGAATTGGGAAAAAGGCGACTATTTTTATCCTTTCGGGATGAAGGGCAAAAAGAAACTATCCAAATTTTTCAAGGATGAAAAAGTGGATGTCCTTTCCAAGGAAAAACAATGGCTACTCTGCTCAAACGATCAAATTGTTTGGGTGGTGGGTCGCAGAGCTGACGAACGATTCAAGGTTGGGCCAACAACCCGACACATATTAAAGATTACACTGGTCGTATGAGATTTATAGTACTATTATTTGGATTTCTATTCATCAATCTTTCCATAGTTGCGCAAACCAATGCCGAACCAGCTGTCTGGAGCCATGAGGTGCGCAAACTTTCCGATACCGAGTATGAATTGGTTTTCAAGGGAAAAATCATGGATGGTTGGCATGTGTATTCCCAATTTACGGCCGAAGGAGGGTCGCTCCCAAGTGAGTTTACCTTTGAAAGTGCGGGAGAGGACTATGAATTAGTTGGAAATGCCGAGGAAAGTGAGACCATTAAGGAATACAGTGAAATCTTTGAAGTAGAGGAAACCTTTTTTAAGAAGGAGGCGATCTTCACCCAAAAAATTAAGTTGCTCAATCCGGAAGTTAGGCAGATTTCGGTAAACCTGTTCTACCAGATTTGCAAGGAAGTGTGCATTCCTATGGACCATCTCTTTGAAATCTCGTTGGATGGCGGCACGTATGTTGCGGACACCAAGGCGTTGGATGATCGTAGCGTGGCGCTTGGGGAGTCGCTGAAAATAGATTTGAAAAACAAGGAATTGCTTAACCAGGACAGCGTGACCGACTCCGAAGGAAAATCCAACCTTTGGATGATTTTTACATTGGGCTTTTTGGGAGGGTTAATCGCTTTGTTGACGCCCTGTGTCTTTCCAATGATTCCATTGACGGTTTCTTTTTTCACCAAGCAATCCCAAAATAAATCCAAAGGTGTTGCCAACGCTCTCCTATATGGCTTCTTTATCGTTTTTATCTATTTCTTGTTGAGTTTGCCGTTCCATCTCTTTAATTCGGTGGACTCGCAGATATTGAACACCATTGCCACCAATATTTGGCTCAATGTGTTCTTCTTTGTCATTTTTGTGTTCTTTGCGTTTTCCTTTTTCGGCTATTATGAATTGACATTGCCCAGTTCGTGGGCCAATAAAATGGATTCGGCTTCCTCCAAAGTAGGTGGTGGTCTGGGCATCTTTTTTATGGCATTGACCTTGGCCATTGTTTCTTTTTCATGTACCGGTCCTATTTTGGGAGGACTTTTGGGTAGTACAACCCTTGCGGAGGGTAATGTGGCCACCAACTTAACGATGGGAATGGTAGGTTTCGGACTGGCCTTGGCGTTACCTTTTGCCTTGTTCGCCATGTTCCCGGCCTGGTTGAACTCGTTGCCAAAATCTGGCGGTTGGATGACCACCGTAAAAGTGGTTTTGGGTTTCTTGGAACTCGCACTGGCCTTTAAGTTCCTTTCCAATGCCGATTTGGTTGGAAACTGGGGCATTTTTAAACGTGAGATCTTTGTGGGTATCTGGATAATTCTTTTTGTATTAATGACCCTTTATTTGTTTGGGATTTTCAGGTTTCCGCATGATGGGCCCAAAAAGAATCTTTCCCCCGCCAGAAAACTGGTCGGTATCTTAAGTGCCGCATTTGCCATTTATTTGATTCTTGGACTTTTTAACATGACCAGCTTAAGACTGTTGAGCGGATTTCCACCACCAAGTTTTTACAGCGTGGTTGAAACAGAAAGCGACTGTCCGCTGGGATTGGATTGTTTCAAGGATTTTGAAGAAGGAGTGGCGTATGCCAAAGAGGTGAACAAACCCATTTTGCTCGATTTCACGGGATGGGCCTGTGTAAACTGTCGAAAAATGGAGGAAAATGTATGGAGTGATGCCAGTATCTATCCCATACTAAAGGATGAATATGTGTTGATTTCCCTCTATGTGGATGATAGAAAGGAATTGCCGGATGATGAACAATTTGATTTCAAATACGATTCTGGCAGGATTAAGGCCATTGAAACAGTGGGTCAAAAATGGGGCACCTTCCAGACCATTAACTTCAACGCTGCCTCGCAGCCCTATTATGTGCTGCTTTCCCCAAATTTGGAAGTTTTAAACGATGCTGTTCAGTATGTGGATGTGGAAACGTATGGGAATTGGTTAAAATCCGGTCTGGAAAAACACCAGTTGTCCATGAATAAATAATTTGCATCCTGGGTCAATATTTTTCACGGGTCTAAGAAATTAATTATACCTTAGAAGTGACTAATTGACTTAACTAAACTTCGTGAAAACACTTAAGAAAGTACTTCTGGCACTTGCAGGTCTTGTTCTACTTGTGATTATTGGCATTTTCATTTTTGTGAACACCCTTAAGCCCGATTATGGCGGAGAGAAAACATTGGCAGGGCTTAAAAATGAAGTCAATGTATTCTACGACACTTACGGAATCCCACATATTTACGCTGACAACGAAGAAGACGCCCTCAAGGCATTGGGGTATGCCCATGCCCAGGACCGTTTATGGCAAATGGAGCTTTTGAGAAGGGTGGCGAAAGGAAGGATAGCTGAAGTTTTTGGGCCCGATTTCATTAAAACGGACAAATTTTTTCTCTCTCTGGGCATAGACGAACAGTCCAAAGCGACCGTTGCAGACCTTGACAAGAGCAGTGACATGGCCATTATGGCCCAAGCATATTTGGATGGTATCAACGAATTTATAGACCAAGGACCTACCCCCATAGAATTTTATCTAACAGGAATTGAGAAAGAGCCATTTGCTCTGGAAGATGTGTACAATGCAGTGGGCTATATGGCCTTTAGTTTTGCCATGGCACATAAAACCGACCCCTTGCTCACCAGTATGAGGGATAAACTGGGTGCTGAATACATGCAAGATTTGGCCATTGATTCCGATACCACCACCGTTTGGATAAAAAATTACAATGGACAGTCTACAGATTCTTTGGGAACCAACATCACGGCGAGTGTCAACAAAGCATTGAATCAACTCCCGCTTCCGCAATTTGAAGGGAGCAACAGTTGGGTCGTATCACCAAGCAAGGCCAAGAATGGCAAAGTGATACTGGCCAACGACCCCCATATCGGTTTTGCCCAGCCATCGGTTTGGTACGAGGCCCATGTGAGTACCCCGTTGTATGAAAAGTACGGATATCATTTGGCAGGAGTGCCATTCCCATTATTGGGCCACGACAGAAACCTTGCCTATGGCCTGACCATGTTTGAGAATGATGACATCGATTTCTATTACGAAGAGACCAATCCGGCAGATACTACTCAGTATAAAACGGCTGACGGCTGGAAAGCATATGAGTATATAACCAAGACTATCAAAGTAAAGGATGGGGAAGACGTGGATTTCACTTACAGGAAAACCCAACATGGCCCTGTTTTGAACAACATTGCCGATCAAATATCCGGGGAAAGGCCAATATCCATGTCCTGGATATATACCAAACCCAAAAATGAAGTATTGGATGCTCTTTATGGCCTAAGCCATGCTACTAATTTGGAGGAATTCAAAAGTGCCCTTCCAAAAATCCATGCGCCTGGTCTAAATGTGATGTATGGCGATGCCGAAGGCAATGTAGCTTGGTGGGCAACCGCTAAACTTTATCAAATGCCCGATAGCGTTTCCACCAAGTTTATTTTGGATGGGACTTCTGGTGAGGATGAACCATTGCGTTACTTGGATTTTTCAGAGAATCCAAGTGCTATCAATCCATCATGGAATTACGTGTATTCTGCGAACAATCAACCAGATTCCATTGCAAGTATGCTGTACCCTGGCTATTATTTACCTGAAAACCGGGCCAAAAGGATTGTACAACTATTGGATGCCAAGGATGATTGGGACAAGGAGTCCTTTTCTGAAATGATTTTGGATGTGACATCTCCGGTAAATACGGAATTGATTACCGAACTTATCAAATTATTCGATGTTTCCAATTTGGATACGGAGCAGTTGGTACTAGTGGATTCCCTGAAAAATTGGGACGGGAAGTATACGCTTAGCAGTACTAGCCCAACATTGTTCCATAGGAGCGAGTATTTCATGGTGAAGAATACCATGGAAGATGAATTGGGCCCTGAAATGTTCAAACAGTTTTTGGGCACCCATTTGTTCAAGAGGCAAATTGCATGGGGCGCCAAAATGGACAAAGGAAAATGGTGGGACAACATCAATACCAAAGATGTGGTGGAGACAAGGCAGGATATCGTCATGAAATCATTTGCCGATGCATGGGCCTCCTTGGTGGAGGATTTGGGTCCGGACCCGAGTCAATGGACATGGGACAAAGTACACACCTTAGAGCACCAGCATCCGTTTGGAAAAGTAGAATCGCTCCGAAAATATTTCAATGTTGGCCCTTTTCCCGTGGAAGGAACCCGCGAAGTAATCAATAATCTATCGTTTCCGTATGATGGCACTGGCTTTTATAAAGTAAGTTCCGGCCCCTCCACACGCCGTATCATTGATTTTTCCGATGTGGAAAACAGCATCAGTATTTTGCCTACTGGACAATCCGGAAATCCTTTCAGTAAACATTACAAGGACCAAGCGGAGATGTATGTCAACGGGCAGTTCCGTAAAATGATGATGAACAAGGAAGAGATACAGGAAACAGCGGAGTCAGTACTCACATTCACCAAGCGTTGATTTTCATCTATTAACTCATAACACACCTTCGTCAATTCAAATAGGGGTATCCGTCAAACAAGAATCTCTTTGGGCATAAGATTGGTTATTTTCTCCATCTTAATCGAGATTTCCAAATATGCTCATAAAGATTTACGGCAGTGCCGTTTTTGGTATTGAGGCCACCACCATTGTGGTGGAAGTGAATATAGACAAAGGGGTGGGCTACCATCTGGTAGGTTTGCCCGATAATGCCATTAAGGAAAGTAACTTTCGGATAGCAGCGGCATTACAGAACAACGGCTATCGGATTCCCGGAAAAAAAATAACGATCAATATGGCCCCTGCTGATTTAAGAAAGGAGGGTTCGGCTTATGACCTGACCTTGGCCTTGGGCATTTTGGCCGCTTCCGGGCAAATTAAATCAGACAATATCCAAAACTATCTGATCATGGGGGAACTGTCCTTGGATGGAAGCCTGCAACCCATCAAAGGAGCATTGCCCATTGCCATAAAAGCGAGGCAGGAAGGATTCAAAGGATTCATTCTTCCAAAGGAAAATGCCAGTGAAGCTGCCATTGTAGATGGTTTGAAAGTCTATGGGGTGGAGAACATTGCGGAGGTTATCGATTTTTTCGACAATGATGTTCCATTGCAGGAAACCCACGTGGATACGCGGCAAGAGTTTTATGAACACCTCAATCTTCCAGATTTTGATTTTGCCGATGTAAAAGGACAGGAAAGCATCAAGCGCTGCATGGAGATAGCGGCTGCCGGTGGGCACAACATTATATTAATTGGGCCTCCTGGTGCAGGGAAAACCATGTTGGCAAAGAGATTACCATCCATTTTGCCTCCCATGACCTTGCATGAGGCTTTGGAAACCACCAAAATCCACAGTGTAGTGGGCAAGGTAAAGAACAAGGGGCTGATGAGCCAGCGACCCTTTCGCAGTCCACACCATACCATAAGCAGTGCGGCACTTGTAGGCGGGGGTAGTTATCCGCAGCCCGGTGAAATCTCCCTTTCCCATAATGGGGTCTTGTTCTTGGACGAGCTTCCGGAATTTGAAAGACGCGTTCTGGAAGTGATGCGTCAGCCCATGGAAGATCGAGAGGTCACCATAGCCAGAGCCCAGTATACCGTGACCTATCCCAGTAGTTTTATGTTGGTGGCCAGCATGAATCCGAGCCCGGGCGGTTATTTTAACGATCCAGACGCACCGGTGACCTCCTCACCAGCGGAAATGCAACGGTACTTGGGTAAGATATCGGGACCTCTATTGGATAGGATCGATATACACATTGAGGTGACTCCGGTTCCGTTCGATAAACTTTCCGACGATAGAAAAGGAGAGCCCAGTGTGGATATTAGAAATAGAGTGGAAGTGGCCAGGGAAATCCAGACCCAACGCTATGAAACATTTAAAGATATCCATTACAATGCCCAAATGGGCACAAAACAAATTCGTGAGTTTTGTAAGCTAAACGCTTCTTCCAAGGAGCTGTTGAAAAATGCCATGCAACGGTTGAACCTATCCGCAAGGGCTTATGACCGTATCTTAAAAGTGGCACGGACCATTGCCGATTTGGAGAGTTCGGAAAATGTGGGGGAAAGCCATATTTCCGAAGCTATTCAATACCGAAGTTTGGATAGGGAAGGCTGGTTGGGTTAGCCCATCATCCAAATTTTTTGATCAACTGGTAGGTGAACTCTACCATTTCCCGGTAGTTCTCCTTGCTTATTTTTTCGTCGATGCCATGAAAGCGAGAAAAGCTTTCAGGACTTATGCGAATTGGATAAAAGCGGTACACGTCATCGGAAACCCCGTAAAAATAACGGGCGTCCGTACCCCCGCCTATAAGTCCAGGTACCACGACCACTTCCGGAAAAACGGACCGAATGGTTTTTTCCAAGGTTTTAAAAGCCTCGGAGTCAATACCCGAAACCGGGGAGGGGTTGGTGGCAAATCCTGCCAGTTCCACCTTGATTTTATCCCCAACCGTTTCTTGGATATGCTTCTTTACGGATTCAATGGTTTCCCCTGGCAAAATCCGGAAGTTGATGGTGGCCTTGCCCACAGTAGGAATTACATTGTCCTTCACGCCTCCTTCAACAATGGTGGGTGCAGTAGTGGTATGCGCATTTAAGGCTTTCAGGACGGGTCCTTTGAACAACCAAGGATTGGCAAAGGCCATCTTTTTGAAAAAGGGCATTTCGGCCCCCATATATTCAAACTGGTAATCAATGGGTTTTACCAATTTATAGGGAAGTTGATTGTCCTCCAAGTCTACAATGGCCTGGGCCAGCATGCCCAAAGTATTGTCTGGAGGAGGGGATGAGCTGTGTCCACCCTTTGTTTCCACAATTAAGTTGAAGGAGGCATAGCCTTTCTCCGCCAAATTCAACATGGCTATGGTCTTATCAAATCCAGGTACCATGTTCTCGGCCAAAAGTCCGCCTTCATCCAAGGTCATGGCGGCATGGACACCTTTTTCTTCAAGATAAGCGGCAATTTTTTGCGCACCATTTTCACCACCTAGTTCCTCGTCATGCCCAAAAGCCAAATAAATGGTCTGAGAGGGCTTGAAATTTTCCTTCAACAGTGTTTCAATGGATTCCATGAGTGCTATCAACGAACTTTTGTCATCCAATGTGCCGCGTCCGATAATGTGGGTGTCGGTTATCCGACCTTCAAAAGGTGGAGCCTCCCAATCGGCTAAAGTTGGTTGGTCCACGGGGACCACATCTTGGTGCGACATTAAGATAATGGGCTTTTTGGATGCGTCCGTACCTCTCCACGTATAAAGCAAACTATACTCACTTATGGTATCCAACGATAAATTTTGATGCACCAATGGGTAGGTGTCCCTCAAAAATTGATGAAAGCCATTAAAGGCTGTGGAGTCCGGTATGGCATCCTCGCTATAGGATATGGTCCTGAACTGGATGGCCTTTGAGAGGTTTTGGTAGGCCATTTTTGGGAACTCCATGGCATCCAAGGACTCCGGGTCTACTTGTTTTGAGGAAAGCGATAGTGTATTGATTGTCAAAATGGCGGCAATCACCAAGATGATTGCCAACAAGGTTAGAAGTATTTTTTTCATTGAGTTAATTTGGTTGGTTTAGGGTCTGGCATTCGTTTCCTGCTGAAAGAATAACAGCTTGGCTTACAAATTATGGAAAAAAATGGTTTGGTCCCTTGAAGGCATCAATTTTTGATATGATAATTTTTTAAAGGTTTTCAGATTGATTTGATAAAAATGAAAGTGTAAATCAACTTTCGGGGAAAAAAAGTGTTAAATGTTATTTAATTATCTGTTTTTGAGGGTGTTAAATGCTACTTTAGCGGCCGTTTTTTAAATTTCATAAAAATGCAATGTGTAGAATTGAACCCGGTTGGGAATTTTGATCCCTGGGAACAAGAGAAGATAGATGAGTTGCTGCATCAAGAAATTACGGACGCTCTGAGTGAAAAATTGGTGTTTGAGAACGAAAGTGTAAAGCTTTGGGACCTTCACCTTGCACCTGGTGACCGCATTCCCTTTAGAAAACATAACACCAACTATGTGCTGGCCTGTACCACTGGAGGCCTTGCCTTAACCCGATACGGGAACGGCAAGATAGACATGGTAAAATTGAATCCCGGTGATTCAGAATATTTTGAGAATAGGGGCAAAGACTATGTGAACGATCTTGAAAACATAGGGGAGCACCCAATCATTATCAACATATTGGAATACAAAGAGGTGAAAAAAGACAATAGGGCAGCCTTTTACAACTAAATGGCCTTGATGTTGGCCTTTAGTCCGGAAATAATGCCCAATATGTTCTGCACGGTTTCTTCCAAGTAGTATTTAATGGCCAAATGAGGTATCCGGATGGTGGTAAACCCATTTTTAAAGGAGTGCATGGCATCCTCCAGGTCACTAATGGCCTGCTCGTGCGTGATCATATTGTAGTTCTTGTCAATTTCAATATTAAGTTTGACACGGGAAATGGCAATATCCACAGATTTTTTTCCATCCCACCACTCCAGCATGGGATGTACTCCTGCTTCTTTCAGTGCGTAAAAGAGTTGAATGGCTTCAACAGAAGTATTGTTGTCTAAAACAACTTTTTTAATGAGTTGCGTATGTCGCTCGCAAAGATGAACACCTAATGATTCCATAGAACTATGGTATTGTCGGGGTCCAATACTCTTGTCACAATCCTTACATGTCATAAGTGGTTGTCAAGTTTAAGGTCAAAGTTTGATTTGGGACTATTATAACTTTGGCTTTTTTAAAATCGTATAATTTATCGATGTAAAACATCCCACTTTTAGACGAAATGCATTTTTTTGGATGAAATACATGGTTTGTCATCATATCCTGTTAAATTCATCACCATAAACCAACTAAGAAAATGTTTAAAAAATTAGGACCAGGTGTGTTGGTGGCGGCTGCTTTTGTCGGCCCTGGCACATTGACCATGTGCACCTTGGCCGGGGTACGTTTTGGATATTCACTGATTTGGGCCTTGGTGTTGTCTGTTTTGGCAACCATTGTCTTGCAGGGAATGGCCGGCAGAATAGGGGTGGTCACCCAAAAAGGCCTAGTGGATGTGGTAAAGGACCAACTGAAAACGCCTTGGGTGAGAAACCTGGTGGTTGCCATTGTACTGGGTGCCATTCTTGTGGGCAATGCCGCTTACGAAGGTGGAAATGTAGGTGGGGCAACATTGGGTTTGGAACAGTTGCTCCCAAACAGCCAACTAAAACCCTTTTTACCAGCACTGATCGGAATTTTCATTTTTTTATTGTTGTGGTTCAGCAACTATAAAATGTTGGAGAAGATTTTTGTGGGTTTGGTCGGAATTATGGGCATAAGTTTCATTGTTTGCGCCGTTATGACAAAACCATCGGTGGTAGAAATTATTAAAGGCGCCCTAATACCCAAGCTGCCCGAAGGAAGTCTCCTAACTGTCATTGCCCTCGTGGGCACCACGGTAGTGCCTTACAACTTGTTTTTACATGCCTCTTTGGTCAAGGAAAAATGGAAGTCAAAAGATGACCTCAATGTAGTGAAGTGGGACACCATCATTTCCATTGCGCTAGGTGGCTTGGTTTCCATGGCCATATTGATTACAGCCTCGGCGGCACCCATTTCAGATATTAACAATGCCTTGGATATGGCCAAGGGATTGGAGCCTCTTTTTGGAAAATGGGCGCTCTATTTTATGGCCATCGGATTGCTGGCGGCTGGAATTACTTCTGCCATTACGGCCCCCTTGGCCGCAGCGTACGTGGCAAGTAGCTGTTTTGGCTGGGAGGGGGGCATGCAGGATAAAAAGTTTAAGCTGGTCTGGACATTTGTATTGTTATGCGGGGTTGTTTTTCTTTCTTTTGATATCAAGCCAATCCAAGTCATTCAATTTGCCCAAGTGGCCAATGGTATTTTGCTTCCTGTGATGGCCCTGCTGCTTTTGTGGGTAGTGAATAAGAAATCGGTCATGGGAGTGAATGGAAATACCTTGGTTCAAAATATTTTTGGTGTAGCCATTGTGCTCTTTTCATTATTCTTGGGGGTGAAGAGTATTTTAAAGGTCTTGGGTACGGTATGAAAGAGTTTACCATCGACATCAATTGTGACGTTGGGGAAGGGGTTGGCAATGAAGCGGCCATTTTTCCCTATATAAGCTCATGCAACATTGCCTGTGGAGGGCATGCCGGGGACTTGGAAAGCATGAAGGAAATAGTGCAACTGGCCATACTCCACAATACCAGGATAGGGGCACATCCTTCCTATCCTGATAAAGCCAATTTTGGGAGAGAGGTGATGGATATTCCTGACCATGCACTTATACAGAGTATAAAGAACCAACTCTCCGCTTTTTATGAAGTGTTGGATGAACTTGGCGGAACCCTTCACCACATAAAACCCCATGGGGCATTGTACAACCAAATTGCCAAAGATGAATGGCTGGCCGAAGTATTTCTAAAGGCCGTTGAGGAGTACCGAACCACAACCATATTGTATGCTCCCTTCAATTCCATAATAGCCCAAAAAGCATCCGACCAAGGTTGGAAATTATGGTATGAGGCATTTGCGGATCGTAATTATAATCCAGACTTGAGCCTAGTATCCAGAAAAGATGAAAAAGCCTTGATTAGGCAACCAAAAGAGGTGCTTAACCACGTGTTGCCCATTATAAAAGAAGCAAAAGTAAAGTCAGTTTCCGGGGAATTCCATAAAATTAAGGCAGATACGCTATGTGTTCACGGAGATACTGCTTCCGCATTGGAAATATTGATGTATCTTTCTAAGGAATTACCTAACCATCAGGTACAGATACAACAGTGAAAAGTTACCCCATCAGCATTAAACCCTTTGGAGAGCGTGCCATTTTGATTGAGTGGCCCAATGAAGTAAAAGAGACCATATTGGCAGATATCCTCAATTTTATGGATGCCTTCAAGGAACTGAAAATTCCCGGTTGGGAAATGTCAGTCGCCTATAATTCCCTGACCATGGTGTACAACAAAGACCATTTGGATTTTGAGGAAACCAAGAGCTTGCTCTTGGACTGTTACAAAAATCAATCCGAGTCCAATACCAAAAGAACCCAACATTTGTGGACACTCCCAGTCTGTTATGATTTGGAGTTTGGGATGGACATAGTCGAAGTGGCCAAAACTTTAAATCTTTCCGTTGAAGAGCTGATAGAGCAGCATACCTCACATCAATATGTTGTCTATGGAATCGGATTTTTGCCTGGATTCATGTACTTGGGAGGACTTCCACAATCATTGGAAATTCCTAGACGTTCTGAGCCACGCCTGCAGGTTGCCAAAGGTTCGGTGGGACTGGCAGGAAAACAGACGGGCATCTATCCGCAAGAGTCACCGGGAGGCTGGAATATCATAGGTAACTGTCCCATACCTTTGTTCACCCCCAGTTTAAAAGATCCTTGTTTTGTAAAAGTGGGCGACAAGATCCAATTTCAAAAAATATCCAAGGCCGAATATGAGCTTCATAAAATTGAAGGGGAAGTTGGCATTTACAAACCTGAAAAAATAGAATTGAATGCTTAAAGTATTGAAATCCGGGTTCTTTGTCACCATACAGGATCTTGGGAGGTTTGGATATCGCGATATTGGAGTGCCAATTTCAGGGGCCATGGATGTGGATTCCGTTAAAAAGGCCAATCTATTATTGGAAAATAACCCGGGTGATGCCGTCATGGAAATTACCATGACCGGTCCCACGCTTCAGTTTGAGGACCCGACCTATATTTGTTTGACAGGTGCCCATATCTCTGCCACCTTGAACAAGAAACCTGTAGAAAACTATCAAGCCATCAAGGTGGAAAAAGGAGATGTATTGTCTTATGGTCGTCTTACTGATGGCTTTAGGGCATATTTGGCAGTCAAGGGAGGTTTTACCACGGACAAGGTTTTGGGAAGTCGGTCCCAATTCATTCCAGTTACGGCCAAAAAGAGATTGAAAGATGGGGACGAAGTGCCCTATGAGAGGACATTGTCCTTTAAGCCGATTCTATCGGAAGTAAAAATAGATGAACGATATCATACCAATGGGATGGAAGTTTTTAAGGGGCCTGAATTTTCACTGTTGACGGACAAGCAACTGAAAGATATTTTCACCAAAACTTTTACCGTTTCCAAAGAAAACAACCGAATGGCCTATCAAGTGGCGGAACTGCTGGAAGGGCACTCACATTCCATGCTCACTTCAGGAACTTTGCCGGGTACCATTCAGCTTACCCCTGCTGGTAGACTTATCATTTTGATGAAGGACGGTCAAACAACGGGAGGATATCCAAGGGTTTTGCAACTTTCGGAGGCGTCCATCTGTACGTTGGCCCAGAAAAAATCAGGTGATAAATTATTGTTCAAACTTTTGTGACGGTTCCAATTTTTTGTAACATTGAAACATGAAAAGAAATAACCTAGTCAACAACGTGGTCATTATTATTCCTGATCGGGAATGATACAGACTTGCTATTGACTAAGAAAGGGCCTGTATCGAGTTGGATACAGGCCCTTTTTCTTTTCAATTAAAATAATTGAATGTTGGATTTTGAATTACTCTAATTTATTGATATACAGTTTATTGAATGTTTAATGTTTCAGGTGGATTTAAACACCCCAAGACTGTTAAAAATTTGAGGCTTTTTAAACATCTATCTTTGAATTATAGTGGAAAATTCAGCAAAAACCTGTATTTGAACGAAATTTGATAATGGAATTGAACAAGTTTAGTAAGAGCGTGACCCAAGACCCAACTTTGCCAGCGGCGCAAGCCATGTTGCATGCCATTGGGTTAACGGATGAAGATTTACAAAAACCCTTGATAGGAATTGCCAGTACGGGATATGAAGGCAACCCCTGCAACATGCATTTGAACCAGTTGGCGCTCGAGGTGAAAAAAGGCGTGGAGTCCACCAACATGGTAGGACTTATTTTCAACACCATTGGGGTGAGTGATGGCATTTCAAATGGCACGCCGGGAATGCGTTATTCCCTGCCATCAAGGGATATCATTGCAGATTCCATTGAAACCGTGGTACAGGCCATGAGCTATGATGGGTTGGTGACCGTGGTAGGTTGCGATAAGAACATGCCAGGTGCGCTAATGGCCCAATTACGTTTGAACAGACCTTCCATTTTGGTATATGGGGGAACCATTGCCCCAGGATGCCACAACAATAAAAAACTGGATATCATTTCCGCTTTTGAAGCCTACGGACAAAAAGTGGCAGGAACCATTGATGAAACGGAATATAAGGCAGTCATTCATAAAGCATGCCCTGGAGCAGGAGCTTGTGGTGGTATGTATACGGCAAATACCATGGCCTCTGCCATTGAAGCCATGGGGATGTCCATGCCTTTCAACTCATCCATTCCAGCAGTAAACGATGCGAAGGGGGCCGATTGTGAATCCGCAGGTGCTTCTTTGATGCATCTTTTGGAAAATGATATCAAACCCAAGGATATCGTGACCAAAAAAGCATTGGAAAATGCTTTTAGGTTGGTAACGGT
The DNA here is from genome assembly GCA_020434915.1 of Allomuricauda sp. Taxonomy (GTDB): domain Bacteria; phylum Bacteroidota; class Bacteroidia; order Flavobacteriales; family Flavobacteriaceae; genus Flagellimonas. The sequence continues at coordinate 15,120 of JAGQZL010000031.1, forward strand.
GTTAGGGGGTTCTACCAATGCAGTGTTGCATTTTATGGCCATTGCCCATGCAGCTGAAGTGGATTTCACCTTGGAAGATATTACAAGGATAAGCGATACCACTCCGTTGTTGGCCGATTTAAAGCCGAGTGGCAAGTATTTGATGGAAGACCTTCATAAAATTGGAGGGGTACCTGCTGTTTTGAAGTACATGCTCAAAAAAGGAATGCTTCATGGAGATTGTATGACCGTAACGGGGAAAACCATAGCGGAGAATCTTTTGGATGCCCCAGATTTGGCTGAAGGTCAGGATATCATCAAGCCATTGGACCA
>JAGQZL010000320.1 GCA_020434915.1 Allomuricauda sp.
ATGTTGAAACCACTTCCCAAATCGGTAAACTGTTCTAGAGCCTCAATGCGTTTTCGGGCATCGGGCGTCATTACCTCATAGGGCGGGGTAATGAAAAAGCAGAACGCCTTTTTGTTGCTTCGGCCTACGCGGCCACGCATTTGGTGTAGGTCACTCAACCCAAAATTGTTGGCATTGTTGATGAAAATGGTATTCGCATTGGTCACATCCAGGCCACTTTCCACAATGGTAGTGGAGACCAACACATCAAACTCCCCGTTCATAAAGGCAAGCATGAGTTGCTCCAACTTTTTGCCTTCCATTTGCCCATGGCCGATGCCAATTTTGGCATCCGGGACCAACCGTTGGATCATCCCTGCCACTTCCTTGATGTTCTCAATGCGGTTATGGATAAAGAACACCTGTCCACCCCGTTGGATTTCATAAGAAACAGCATCCCGAATGATTTCTTCGTTGAATCGGATCACCTGACTTTCGATGGGGTATCGGTTGGGGGGCGGTGTATTGATGACCGATAGATCACGGGCTGCCATCAAACTGAACTGAAGCGTCCGTGGGATAGGTGTGGCCGTAAGGGTGAGTACATCCACATTTTGCTTGATGGAACGCAGTTTTTCCTTCACGGAAACCCCAAATTTTTGTTCCTCGTCCACAATCAACAATCCCAAATCCTTGAACTGTACATTTTTGTTCACCAGTTGATGGGTCCCAATGATGATATCGATTTTACCGGCAGCCAAGCGTTCCAAAATGTCTTTTTTCTCTTTGGCAGTACGGAAACGATTCAAATAATCGACCGTCACAGGCATATCCTTCAAACGCTCCCTAAATGTTCGGCTATGCTGAAAGGCCAAAATGGTGGTAGGCACCAAAATGGCCACCTGTTTGCCATTGTCCACAGCTTTGAATGCTGCCCGGATGGCCACCTCGGTCTTCCCAAAACCAACATCGCCACAGATAAGTCTATCCATGGGCCGTTCACTCTCCATGTCTCTTTTTACATCTTGGGTGGATTTTTCCTGATCGGGTGTGTCCTCGTACAGAAATGATGCCTCCAACTCAAACTGTAAATAGCTGTCGGGATCGTACTGGAAACCTTTTTCCAGACGTCGTTTGGCGTAGACTTGGATAAGGTCGAAGGCTATTTTCTTGACACGGCTCTTGGTTTTTTGCTTTAGGGTTTTCCAAGCGGCAGACCCCAATTTATAAATCTTGGGAGGTGCGCCATCCTTGCCGTTGTATTTGGAAATTTTATGGAGCGAGTGAATGCTCACGTACAAAATATCGCGGTCGCCGTAGATCAATTTGATGGCTTCCTGCTTTTTGCCCTCCACATCAATCTTTTGAAGTCCACCAAATTTTCCGATACCGTGATCAATGTGGGTCACGTAGTCCCCAATTTCCAGTTTGTTGAGTTCCTTTAAGGTGATGGCCTGCTTCTTGGCATAGCCATTTTTAAGGTGGAACTTGTGGTAGCGCTCAAAGATTTGATGGTCGGTATAGCAGGCCAGTTTCAGATCGTCATCGATAAAGCCTTGAAAAAGCGGAAATACAATGGTTTGGTAGTGGACCGTTTTGTCTACTTCCTCAAAAATATCATGGAACCGTTTGGCCTGTTGCTCCGTGGAGCAAAAAATATAGTTGGTATATCCCGCTTCCCTATTTTCATTGAGGTTTTCAATCAACAAATCAAATTTTTTGTTGAAGGCAGGTTGGGGTTTGGTGTTGAACAAAAGTTCGTCACCCTGAACTTGTTTCAGGGTCTCACCAGTTCCTCCAACCTCTACACATAAAAAGTCCTCAAGTTGTTCTTTCAACAGCGTTGAGTCCACAAAAAGCTCCTTCGGTTGTGCGTGTTTAATTTCTGTGCCGAGTTTGGCAAAGCTTTCCTGGGCCTTTCCAAAAAAGGAATCGATTCGATCATAGATTAGTGAAGGATTCTTGGCAAAGACTACTGTTTTTGGAGAAATGTACTTGAGAAAACTCTCCCGTGATTCTTGCAAAAACTTGTTCTCCACATTGGGGATAATGGTGATTTTCTTCACCTTGTCCAAGGAGAGCTGCGTCTCTACATCAAAGGTCCGAATGCTATCTACCTCGTCCCCAAAAAACTCGATGCGATAGGGTTCATCGTGGGAAAATGAAAACACATCCACAATCCCCCCGCGAACGGAAAACTCTCCAGGTTCGGTTACAAAATCCACTCGTTTGAATTGGTATTCAAAAAGTACCTCGTTGATAAAATCCAGGGAAAGGGTATCCTCCAATTTTATCTTGAGGGTATTCTTGTCCAGTTCTTTCCGGGTGACCACCTTTTCAAAAAGCGCATCGGGGTAGGTAACAATGACCGCTGGTTTTTTACGGGAGTTGATGCGGTTCAACACCTCGGCACGCAACAACACATTGGCATTGTCGGTTTCCTCAATTTGATAGGGCCTACGATAACTGCCCGGATAAAAAAGCACATCGTTTTCCCCGATCAATTGTTCCAAATCGTTCAAATGATAGGCCGCTTCTTCCTTATCGTTCAAAATCAGTAAAAAGGGCACATCCACCGATTTGAAGGTTTCCGAAACCACAAAGGAGAGTGAGGAGCCCACCAATCCTTTTACGTGTATTTTTTGATGAGGAGCTATCTTCTCGACTGCGCTCGAAGTGACAAACTGGGCAATGGAATCCCTCAGTTTCCCTAGTTGGGGAGACTGTTCAAAAAGCTGGGAAATCGGGGTTTTGGTCAATCCAAAAACTTTGTGGCAAATATAAATTGAAGATGCTTTGCGGACAAGATAAGTTTAGATTTTTACCACACTATCTTCCACAATGACATAAACCTCGTCCTCCTTTTTGGGTTTAAGGGCATGGGTACCTGTAAATTCCCCAAAGGCTGGCAAGATCATTTGGTTCTTCGATTTAAAAAAACATGGTAGTCGTAGTTGTTGCCTTCCAAATCCACTGAGTTTCACCGCTGGGTGTATGTGCCCACAAAATGTGAAATGTC
>JAGQZL010000321.1 GCA_020434915.1 Allomuricauda sp.
GATTGGGCACCGCCCTTTTGGATGAAGTGGTAAAGTATGGCCATGGATTGGGGGTAAAACGAATTTGCTGGGAAGTGCTGGACTGGAACGAGCCGGCCATTGAGTTTTATGAAAAAAAAGGTGCCAACGTGCTAAGGGATTGGGATGTGGTGCAGTTGAATGAAGAAGGAATCAAGAATTATGTGGAAAGTCTGAATTGATTTTCCAAAACAATAGTAGTAAGACATACATGAGAGTATTTAAGTTTGGAGGAGCTTCCGTGAAGGATGCGGATGCGGTGAAAAATGTGGTTCGGGTTTTGAAGGAAGTGGGGTATAAAGATACCTTGGTGGTCATTTCGGCCATGGGCAAGACCACCAATGCCATGGAGAAAGTTGTGGAGGCGTATTTTAATGGGAAGAATGGATTAAACGATGCCATTCAAGAGGTGGTGGAATACCATAACGGAATTTTGGCCAGTTTGTTCGAAAGCCCCAAACATCCCATTCATGATAGGGTGAAGATACTTTTTGAAGAGGTGAAAGGCTTTTTGGCATGGAACAAATCTCCAAAATATGCTTTTGTGTACGATCAGGTAGTCGGCTATGGGGAATTGCTTTCTACCACGATCATCAGTGCTTATCTAAATGAAGTGGGAATGTCCAATACGTGGTTGGATGTCCGTGACCTTATCAAAACAGACAACACATATAGGGACGCCCAAGTGAACTGGGACCGTACCCAAAAGGAAGTGTCCGCCAAAGTGGATATGTCCAAATTGAACATCACCCAAGGTTTTTTGGGGAGTGATGACAACAATTTCACCACCACCCTGGGCAGGGAAGGGTCCGATTATACGGCTGCTATATTGGCGTATTGCCTCAATGCGGAATCGGTGACTATCTGGAAAGATGTGCCCGGGGTTTTGAACGCTGACCCAAGAAATTTTGAAGAGGCCCGGTTGTTGGAGCAAATATCATATCGCGAAGCTATTGAGTTGGCTTTTTATGGGGCTTCGGTGATTCACCCAAAAACATTGCAGCCTTTGCAACGAAAAGAGATTCCGTTACATGTAAAATCTTTCCTGAATCCCATGGACATGGGAACCACGGTAGGTAAGGGAATAGGAATCGTTCCCAAGGTGCCTTGTTTTATCGTGAAGAAAAACCAAGTGCTACTAAAACTGTCGTCATTGGATTTTTCATTTATTGTGGAGGACAACATCAGTGAAATTTTTAAACTGCTACACGATCATCGCCTTAAAGTAGATCTCATTCAGAATTCCGCAATCAGTTTTTCGGTCTGTTTGGACAATAAGTTCAAAGGACTTCCAGCCTTGTTGGAAGAACTGAAGCGAAAGTTCAAAGTGGTGTGCCACGAAGATGTATCCCTCTATACCATCCGCCATTTTGATGATCAGGCCGTTAAATCCCTTCAAAACGGGAAATCGGTATTGGTGGAACAGCGTGGAAAAGAAACGGTCCAGTTGGTGGTCCAATAATCATTTTCACTATTGTGTTAGGGTAAAAGGCCACTAATTGTAATTTTCTATCTTTACGCCTACCTAAACAATAGAATACATGGGCTTGGTTTCTGCAAAAGAGGTGGCAAAAGTAATCCATCTGGACAAGTATGGTTTTATGGGCACCTTTGTGGGATGGCTGCTGATGGTGGCTACCAAGATTACCACCGTGAACAGGTTTTACAATAGGAACAAGGATCTTCCCGGGCCCGAGTTTTTGGATGCCATCCTGGAACATTATGAGATTGATTTTGAGATTCCCGAGGAAGACATCAAACGATTACCCAAGTCCGGTCCATACATTACCATTAGCAATCACCCTTTGGGCGGTATTGATGGGGTCCTGTTGCTTAAACTGTTGCTGAACGAACGCCCCGATTATAAAATAATCGCCAACTTTCTACTTAACAGAATAGAACCCTTGAAGCCCTACATCATGCCGGTAAATCCTTTTGAAAACCACAAGGATGCCAAAAGCAGTATATCCGGATTCAAGAATGCCCTCAAACATTTACAGGACGGTCACCCCCTTGGTATCTTTCCAGCTGGGGAAGTTTCTACCTATAAGGATGGGAAATTGGTGGTGGATAAGCCTTGGGAGGAGGCTGCCATTAAATTGATTCGTAAGGCTGAAGTACCGGTGGTTCCCATTTATTTCCATGCCCGTAATAGTCGATTGTTCTATACCCTTTCCAGGATAAACGATGTCTTCCGAACGGCCAAGTTGCCATCGGAGTTGACCTCTCAAAGTACAAGGCCCATCAAGGTGCGGATCGGGCAACCTATTTCTGTTAGTACCCAGAAGGAAGAAGAGACTTTGGAGTCTTTTACCGAGTTACTTCGCAAGAAAACCTATTTGTTGGCCAATGTTTTTGAAAAGGAACGATTGATCGATAAGGTGCCTACCTCCCTGAAAATTCCAAAACCCCCACAAAAGATTGCCACAGCAGTAAGTTCTAAAGTATTGGAAGGGGAAATTGAAAAGCTACGGGAAAAGGATTGTCGTGTTCTGCAAAGCAAAAACTATGAGGTGTTCCTGGCCCAACAAGAGGATATGCCATTCTGTTTGAACGAAATTGGTCGTCAACGGGAGGTGACCTTTAGGGAAGTTGGAGAGGGGACCAACAATGCCATTGACCTGGACACATTTGACACCTATTACCACCATCTGTTCCTATGGGATGATGATGAGAAGACCATTGTCGGGGCCTACAGAATGGGATTGGGCTCCCAGATCTTCAAAAAATATGGGATTGATGGTTTCTACCTACAAGATCTTTTTCGTTTTGAACCTGAATTGTATGGTATGATGGAAAAGTCCATCGAAATGGGAAGGGCCTATATTGTAAAGGAATACCAACAGAAACCCATGCCTTTGTTCCTGCTCTGGAAGGGGATTGTGCATACTACGCTTCGATTCCCGGAACATAAATATTTGATAGGGGGCGTGAGTATCAGCAACCAGTTTTCCAATTTCTCC
>JAGQZL010000322.1 GCA_020434915.1 Allomuricauda sp.
TCATGTGGGCCCTCATGGCTTTTGGTATTGACGGGTTTTCCACTTGGTTTGATTCTGGTGAGCACCATTTGATGGACAATTTCGGGGCGTTGGGGCATCCGGAAAAGATGGAACTTTTGGAGGAAACCCTACTGCATCATTTGGGTAAGACCTCTGAAATATTGGTTTTCTTGTTGGGTGCCATGACCATTGTGGAGATCATTGATTATTTTGATGGCTTTTCAACAATTAAGTCTTTTGTAAAAAAAAAAAAAAAAAAGAAGATTCTTTGGATATTCTCGTTTTTGGCCTTCATCCTTTCTGCAATCATAGATAACCTTACCGCTACAATTGTACTTATCTCCATCCTCCAAAAAATTGTGAAGGATAGGGAAGTTAGACTTTGGTATGCAGGTTTGATCATCATTGCTGCCAATGCGGGAGGAGCATGGTCTCCTATCGGGGATGTGACCACTACCATGCTTTGGATCGGTAAAAAGGTGACCACGGCCAACTTGATTGAGCACTTGCTGCTTCCATCGTTACTGTGTATGGTCATTCCATCCTTGATCGCTTCCTTTTTGCCTGCATTCAAAGGGGAGATTGATGAAGAGGAAGATGAACCATCTAAATCCAAGTTTGGTCCTACTATGCTTTATCTGGGATTAGGGGCCATCATCTTTGTGCCTATTTTCAAGACCATTACACACTTGCCTCCGTATGTGGGGATGATGTTGTCCTTGGCAGTTGTGGCCACTTTTGCTGAAATCTACAGCAACTCCAAGATTGCCATTTCCTCTGTGGATCATGAGAGTGATGAGGCTGCACACCATAGTCCGGTCCATAAGGCACTCACTAAGATTGAATTGCCGAGTATCCTGTTCTTCCTAGGGATTTTGATGGCCGTTGCGGCATTGGAGTCTTTAGGAATGCTCTTCAATTTTGCTGAAGGATTAAAGCAGGGTATGCCCATGATGGGAACTGAAATGGCTTCTACCCGCGTATCTGATTTGGTGGTATTGTTGTTGGGTGTCGGTTCTGCTGTTATTGACAATGTTCCATTGGTGGCAGCTAGTTTGGGAATGTTCTCGGAACCTATGAATGACCAGTTGTGGCACTTCATTGCCTACTCTGCCGGAACTGGTGGAAGTATGCTGATCATTGGTTCTGCTGCAGGTGTTGTGGCTATGGGTATGGAGAAAATTGACTTCTTCTGGTACCTTCGTAAGATATCTTGGTTGGCTATGTTGGGCTTTGTTGCCGGAGCCATTTGCTTTATGATCATGCGAAATTTGTTCTAAAAGATACTTTAGGTCAAAAATCTCCGTTATAATTGCAACTTAAATTGGGGATTTTATATGATTATTTTTCAAGAAGCAACGGAGGGTGCAGAGGCAATGGCCTCTATCTCAGAAGAAAAGACCCTTTCCGTTATCGACCTTATTGTGAATGGAGGAACAGGAAGCATCGTGATCATCATGGTACTTTTCATACTACTCTTTGTAGCATTGTACATTTATTTTGAACGAATTTTTGCCATCAAGGCAGCGTCCAAGATTGACAAAAACTTTATGAACCAGATTCGTGACCATGTCATGAACGGAAAGTTGGAGGCGGCTAAATTGTTGTGTGCCCAAACAGATTCTCCAGTGGCACGGTTGATAGAAAAAGGGGTGAACCGAATAGGCAAACCTTTGGATGATATCAACACTTCCATTGAAAATGCCGGGACACTTGAGGTCTACAAATTGGAGAAAAACGTGAGCGTACTGGCCACGGTGGCTGGTTCTGCTCCCATGATTGGGTTCTTGGGAACCGTAATCGGTATGATTTTGGCATTCCACGAAATGGCAAGCAGTGGCGGGCAGGCCGAAATGGGTTCATTGGCATCTGGTATTTATACGGCGATGACTACGACTGTTGCAGGTCTGGTTGTCGGTATTATAGCGTATATCGGTTACAACCACTTGGTAAACCGGACAGACAAGGTGGTGCACCAAATGGAGGCCAATGCCGTTGAGTTTTTGGATTTGTTGAACGAACCCATATAGTTCTTATTTCATGAAACTGAAGGGAAGAAACAAAATAAGCCCGGAGTTCAGTATGTCATCAATGACGGATATTGTGTTTCTGTTGTTGGTGTTCTTCATGCTGACGTCCAATGCGCCAAATGCCCTGGATTTGCTGTTGCCAAAGGCAAAGGGGAAATCCACCAATACACAGAATGTATCGGTCACGATCAACAAGGACCTGAACTATTTTGTGAACAACGAACAGATCAACAAAGAATACATTGAAATTGAATTAAAAAAGGCACTTGAAGGTCAAGAAAAGCCAACAATCATTCTTAGGGCAGAAGAAAGCGTGGCCATAAAGGAAGCGGTCAACGTGATGGATATTGCCAATAGGAACAATTACAAGGTTATCTTGGCTGTGCGGCCAAAATAATGTCATTTTTAGATACGAGACACAAGAAAAAATCCTTTACGCTCACCACACTTCTGTTGAGTGGGCTATTACTATTGCTTTTTTATATTGGACTCACTTATTTAGATCCGCCCATTGAAAATGGCATTGCCGTGAACTTTGGCACCATGGATTTTGGCAGTGGACCGGTTCAACCTATGGAAAAGGTAAGGTCGGAACCCAAACAGGTGGAGAGCCAACCCGTGGAACAAGTGCAACCACAGCAACCGGAGGAATCTGTTTCTGACGAAGCCCCCGTTGAAAAGGTATTGACGAGCAATGATGAGGAATCCATCAAAATAAAGCAACAGCAGGAAGCCAAACGAAAAGCGGATGAGGCTGCCGAAAAAGCAAAAGCCGAAGCCGAGCGTATTGCACGTGAAAAAAGAGAGGCCGAAGAACGTCAGCGAAAAGAGCAAGAAGCCAAGAAGAAGAATATTGATGCCTTGATAGGTGGTATTGGAAAATCCGATGGTACCACAACTGGTAGTGAAGGTGATGACAAT
>JAGQZL010000323.1 GCA_020434915.1 Allomuricauda sp.
GTGTAACATTGCCAGGGAACCTTCCAAATCGTTTTCCAACATTTTGGGCAGGGAAAAGAGTTGAATGCCAATACTGTTCAATCTTTTTTTGGTAGGGGCGGCACAGGAACCCAAGCCCAATACCATGGTGGCACTGGAGGCCAAGGCCGTGTTTTGCAGAAACTGACGTCTTTTCATAATGTGTTTGTTTAGGTTGGTTTTATGTGGTGCTTTGGATGGGTGGGTCAAACGTCACACCGCAAAAAAGCATCTTTCAACGCGGCGATTTTATCTTCCCACGTTACAATGAACTCTTGGGCCACATGGCCTTTGAATCCGATTTCCAATATGGCGCGCATGATGGCTGGATAATACAGCTCCTGGGTCTCATCGATTTCATTGCGGCCCGGGACCCCTGCGGTATGGTAGTGACCAAAGTAGGGGTGGTAATTCCGTATGCTTCGGATGATGTCCCCTTCCTGGATTTGCATGTGGTAAATATCGAACAGCAGTTTAAAATTGTCGCTGCCCAAATGCTTGCAAAGTTCCACGCCCCATAGGCTGTTGTCACACATATAATCAGGGTGGTTCACTTGGTTAAAAAGCTCCATTTGGATGACCACACCGTGTTTTTCTGCCAAAGGAATGATCTGCGAAAGTCCATCCACGCAATTTTGCAGCCCCACATAGTCGTTCATTCCCCTTCGGTTTCCGCTAAAACAGATAAGGTTGGTGTAACCGGCCTCAGCTACCTGTGGAATGATCTCCGTGTAATTTTTGATGAGCTGCTCATGGTACTTGGGGTCGTTCCAGCCTTCGGTCAGGCTGATTTCCGCTCCGTTGCACATGGAACAATGGATGTCATATTTTTTCAAAAGGGGCCAATCCTTGGGGCCGATCAAATCAATGGCCTTAATACCCAATTCGTTCAGGGTCTTTAAAAAATCCTCTAGGGGAATATCGCTAAAGCACCATTGGCAGACACTGTGGTTAATGTTGTTCTTCAATGTAAATTCCTTGTCCTGTGCTTGACCTGTTGTCATGGCAGAGGCAGAGGCCAGACCGGCAGAGCCCATGGCTGCGGTGGCTATAAAATTTCTTCGTCTCATCTTGTGGGTTTGTTATTGGAAAGATAGTACTTTAGGGCTACAAATGGAAATTAGGCCCGATACAAAAGAACTCCTGGAACTGGCACATTACAAAATGCCCTTTGGAAAGTACAAGGGGCGCTATTTGGTGGATCTGCCACTTCCGTATTTGGTCTGGTTTTCCCAAAAAGGGTACCCGGATGGGAAGTTGGGAAAATTCCTGAACATCATGCTTACTATCAAGGATAACAACCTGGAACCCATGATACGAAAACTTCAAAAAGATTTTCCTAAGGAATCCACCTGATTTCTGCGCTGCAATTTGTAACTTTACGCCCCGTAATAGAAGCTACAATATGTCAGAGACCAAGTACATTTTCGTTACGGGAGGCGTTACTTCATCATTGGGAAAGGGAATTATCGCCGCATCCTTGGCCAAATTACTGCAGGCCAGGGGTTACCGAACCACCATTCAGAAATTAGATCCATACATCAACGTAGATCCAGGTACACTGAATCCCTATGAACATGGGGAGTGTTATGTGACCGATGATGGTGCGGAAACCGATTTGGACCTTGGCCATTACGAACGCTTCTTGAACGTGCGGACCTCCCAGGCCAACAACGTGACCACGGGAAGAATCTACCAAAGCGTTATTGAAAAAGAACGTAGGGGCGAGTTTTTGGGAAAAACGGTCCAAGTGGTGCCTCATATCACCAACGAAATAAAGGAACGTATCCAATTGTTGGGAAAAAGCGGTGATTATGATATTGTCATCACTGAAATTGGGGGTACGGTGGGTGACATTGAGTCGCTACCTTACATTGAAGCAGTGCGTCAGTTGTTATGGGAGCTTGGTGAGCACAACGGGATTGTGGTGCACCTTACCTTGATACCGTATTTGGCCGCAGCGGGTGAGTTGAAGACCAAACCTACCCAGCACTCGGTAAAGACATTGATGGAGAGTGGTATCAAAGCGGATATTTTGGTCTGTAGAACAGAGCATGAAATATCAGACGACATCAAATCAAAATTGGCACTGTTCTGTAACGTACGGAAGGAAGCGGTGATTCAATCCATTGATGCTTCCACCATTTATGATGTACCTGTTTTAATGCAGGAAGAAGGTTTGGATACGGTCACTTTGGAAAAATTGAACCTGCCCAATACCAAAGAACCCAATCTGGATCAATGGAAGGAGTTTTTGAAAAGACACAAAAACCCCAAGAACAAAGTTGTTATTGGGTTGATCGGAAAATATGTGGAACTCCAAGATTCCTATAAATCCATTTTGGAATCCTTTATCCATGCCGGGGCTGCCAATGAGGTGGAAGTGGAGGTACGCTCCATACATTCGGAACATTTGTCAGTCAAGAATATTGATAAAAAGCTTATGGGCTTGGACGGTATCTTGGTGGCACCTGGATTTGGGGAACGGGGGATTGAAGGTAAGGTAAAAGCCGTTCAATATGCCCGTGAAAACGATATTCCATTCTTGGGAATTTGTCTGGGTATGCAAATGGCTGTTATCGAATTTGCCCGTAACATCTTGGGGCTGGAAGGCGCCAATTCCACCGAAATGGACAAGGATACCCCACACCCTGTCATCAGTTTGATGGAAGAACAAAAAGGTATTGTGGATAAAGGAGGAACCATGCGTTTAGGAGCTTGGGCCTGTCATTTAAAGGAAGGTAGCTTGGCAGCAGAAGTATATGGGACTACGGATATCTCTGAACGCCACAGGCACCGTTATGAATTCAACAACGCCTACAAGCAACAAATGGGAGATGCCGGTTTGGTAGCCTCAGGACTCAACCCAAAGACAGGGCTTGTAGAGGTGGTGGAGATTCCATCCCATCCGTGGTTTATAGGTGTACAG
>JAGQZL010000324.1 GCA_020434915.1 Allomuricauda sp.
GGACTATTTAGTATTTAAGTTGGAGGACAATACCCTTAAGATTTTACACCGAACCGGGACTGATCGCATTAAAGTGACCGAGAAGATAGATTTTTCCAAAAACGAGGTCTTCCTGTACAAAAACAAGTTTACCGTCACCAATAAAAAGGGAGTGTTGCATCAAATTGATACCAAGGGCAACTTGACAGCGACCAACTTTAACCTGAACAGCGATCATGGCATGTATGCAACTAGCAACACGCTGGCCTTTATGGATGATAATGTGCTGAGCATAAAAGGACGCAAGGTGGAGCTGGATTTGGGCGTATACACCAAGCCCAAAATTTTCTACATCTATGACAAGATCTATGTGAGCGTCACGGATATCCAGAGTCAAAAAATATATCTATTTGACAGTCAAGCGAAGTCCATTCCAAATTTCCCAGTATTTGGCAACTCCCTTATTGACTTGACCGATATGGACAATGACCGAAAATTAGAATTGGTGGCCAAGGACCAGGATAATTCCTTGATTGTATACAAATTGAACTAACCCAAAATACGACCCATACAATTCTGCTTACAAGTCATACAATTTCAAAGGGTTGGAGACCTTCATTTGTGTAGTTTGTGCTGAATTTTTCAGCAACAACTAAAAAGCACTAGTAAAAAATGAAAACCTCCAACAAACTATTTCTTTGTTTGGCAATCTTGTTGTTTGTGGGCACCAGTTCCGAGGCGCAATTCCTCAAAAAACTGGGCAAGAAAGCAGAGAACGCTGCCAAACGCACCGTGGAACGTAGGGTGGAACAAGAAACCTCCAAAAAGACAGATCAGGCCCTCGACAGTATCTTGGAGCCCGGCTCAAATGAACAACAAACTCCCGATGTACCGCAAGGGAACAATGACCCGAACAACCCTACTTCAGATACCGGGAATTCTTCTTCCAACGGTAAAAATCCGACGCAAGGGACCAAAACCATGGAAATCTATAGCAAGTTTGACTATGTTCCTGGAGACAAACCCATGTTCTTCGATGATTTCTCCAATGATTTTATTGGTGATTTTCCATCCAAATGGAATACCAATGGCAGCGGTGAGGTAGTCACTGTAAACGATTCGCCTCAACGATGGATGGAACTGGTGCCCGGATACGGCATCCATTATGTACCCAACTTGCCCTCCCTACCAAAAGACTATACTATCGAATTTGACCTTTTGGTCTACGGCGTTGATAAACAAACCTCATCCACAGCGGGCATGGAAGTATTATTGAGTGATGATCAAAACTTTGATGCAGGTCAACATTATGCAAAAGTCTGGATTCCAGTAGGCCAATACGCTGCTTTCGGGATTCGCACTAGAAATTACATTCGTGGAGAGGGATCACTCATCAACAGTGAAGTCAGGGCAGACATTAGAAAGGCCGTACTTGAACAACCCCATATCTCCATTGCAGTGAACGATGCCAGGTTCCGGCTTTGGGTCAATGAAGAAAAATATATCGATATCCCCAAAATGGTCCCTGAGAACAAACTTACCACCCTCAAATTCAATGTGAACGGATTGAAGGATGGGAAGGAAAAAATATTCATTTCAAATCTCAAGGTGGCCGAAGGAGGTGTGGACCTTAGACGCAAACTTCTGACCGAAGGCAAAGTCTCCACCAATGGCATCCTGTTCAATTCAGGCTCTGCGGATATTTTGCCCCAATCCATGGGTATTATCCGTCAGATTTCACAAGTGTTGACCCAGGACCCCAATATAAAACTGAAGATTGTGGGGCATACGGATGCCGATGGTACGGATGAGAGCAACCTAAAACTCTCCAAAGACCGCGCTGAGGCCGTTAAAAACAGTTTGGTTTCGGTATACGGCATTGCTGCGGACCGCTTGGTTTCCGAGGGAAAAGGGGAAAGCGAGCCCGTGGGCGACAACAATACCGCAGAGGGCAAATCTCAAAATCGACGCGTTGAATTCATTAAACTATAAACAAGAATACCAAGCATGAAAAACTATTTTCTTTTACTCACAGCCACTTTTTTTGCCCTAAACCTTTCTTTTTCCCAATCTACCTGTAGCCAATACTATCCAATGGTGGATGGCGCTTCGTTCCAATATACCAACTACGACAAAAAAGGGAATGACGATGGCAAGATCAATTACAAGGTAACCAACGTCAACGGTTCCGGAGATAACATTTCCGCCACTATGGTGATGGACATTGAGGACAAAAAAGGCAATACCTACACTTCGGAATACAATATCTCCTGCGATGGAACTACCGTGAAAGTGGATTTTAAATCGTTGATGAACGAACAGATGTTAAACCAAATGGGGGATGTGGAAGTGGATATTACAGGAACCGATGTGGAATGGCCCAACAACTTGGGTGTGGGCCAAGAGCTTCCTGACGGCAACGTAAACCTGAAAATGAAAATGGGCGGGGGCATCAACATGAACATGAATGTGGAGACCCTCAACCGAAAAGTGGAAAAAAAAGAAAGCCTGACCACTCCGGCTGGTACGTTTGATTGTTTTGTGGTCTACAGCGAAATAAAGACCAAAATGATGATGGGCAACCAGACCATGCCTTCCCGGGTATGGCTAGCCGAAGGTGTAGGGATGGTAAAACAGGAATCCTACAACAAAAATGGCAAGCTTATGGCCAGTACAGTGTTAACGCAGTTCAACATGTAAGTTGATTACTTTGTAAAAAGCAGAAAACCGAGGTGCGAGCCTCGGTTTTTTTATTCGTTCTTATCATCAGCCAAAGGAGAGATCATAATGTGGGCCCTGTGCGTTCCCGGGTTCATGATCCAAGGGTGGTTTGGTCCTACGGGATTTTCAGGAAGCCCTGTAGAGGCCGCCGTTGCAAATGGCAAATAGACCACATAGCGGTAATGCGCTCCTTCCACTTTATTTGTTTCGGGGTCATATTGTTCACTTTCCCCATAATAAATAT
>JAGQZL010000325.1 GCA_020434915.1 Allomuricauda sp.
ATTTTGATGATGTCTTCCTTGATTTTGGCCAACATTTTATCATCCGCATCAAATTCATCATGCTGGGTCGAAATTACAATGGTATCAATGCGTTGGGGAACGTTTTCATCCGAATATTCAATGGTCACCTGTGCCTTGGCATCGGGGCGCAAATACGGGATTCGGGTTCCTTCCCTTCGTAGCTCGGCCAATACTTGTAAAATCTTGTGGGAGATATCCAAGGCCAGAGGCATGTAGTTTTCGGTCTCCTTTGTGGCATACCCGAACATCATTCCCTGGTCGCCAGCCCCTTGCTCTTCCTTGCTACCACGATCCACTCCTTGATTGATATCTTGTGACTGCTCATGGATCAGGGAAATGACCCCGCAGGAATCACCACTGAACTTATACTCCCCTTTCGTGTATCCAATTTTGTTGATGACCTCCCTCGCAATACTTTGCAAATCCACATAGGTATGACTTTTCACTTCCCCGGCCAATACCACCTGTCCGGTGGTCACCAAGGTTTCGCAGGCCACCTTGCTTTCTGGGTCAAAGGCCAGAAAATTGTCCAAAAGGGCATCACTGATCTGGTCTGCAATCTTATCTGGGTGTCCTTCACTAACGGATTCCGATGTAAACAAATACGACATTTCAAAAAATTAGGCGGAAAGGATTTGACGAAAACAGATCGGGTGAAGCAAACTGCTTTAGCATTTTTTACCGAGGTTGCAATCAGTCAAATCCTTCCTCTGTTCGTGAGGGCAAAATTATGGGAAATGCTGTTATTTACAAAAAGATTTAGGAAATCTTGGGATTACAGTTCATATTTGATTTTGAACACCACATACCTTGGCTGCACAGTATAGGCGGACGTACTGAAAAACAAGTCGTTATAACTATCTTGATTTAGATTTTGGTTGTTGGTCAAGTTGGTGGCATTAACGCTGTACTCCCATTTGCTATCCTTTTTTTGATAGGATAGATTGGCATTCAAAAACCCATATTTATTTTCGATGCTACCTGCTTTGTCCCTATAAAAATAATGGTCATAATCCGCCAATAGGATAAAGTTTTTCAAAAAGACCATATCAAATTTTAAAAAGGGCCTGTCCGTATAAAAGGTGGAGGAAACAGTTCCCGCTTCGTACCGGTTCACATTGTACCGATACCCGATTTTAAGATTGGGTGCATTGATAAAGCTACTACCCACCGATGCCGAATAATCTTGTGTAAGGGAAGTGGATTTCCGCTGGACATCGTTCACCAAATTGTTCGTGATGGAATGGATCAACGCGGCACTGGCAGATACCTTTATCCTACCGAAAGTACGCTGGTAATTCCCGGAACCGTTCCATGTCTCATCCTCCAGGTTTGAGTTGATGGTACTGTTCACTTGGTTGATTCCCACAATGGAGGTGTTGCTTTTAAAGGCATCTATACGCTTGCTGTAGCTAAGTTGCGCAAAAATGTTCTGCATATTGAACATGCTAAAGCTGAAAAAATTGATGGAGGCATTGTGGTACAGGGCACTTTCCAAATTACGGTTGCCTTGGTAGAAGGAGTTGTAATTGTTGAAGACATAGCCCTGGGCCAAATTGTTGATGTCTGTAAAATCACGGGAAATATTGTAGTTGAAGCGAAGGCTTTCCGATCGTTTCATCTGAAAGTTCACGAACAGGTCCGGCACCAGATTGAAGAGTTTATCCTGTACCTCAGCACCCAATTGTCGATTACTGGCCACATAATTATGGATATGAAAACCGGGATTGAATGTAAACTTACCCGTTACCATCTTATAGTGAAAACCCATAAAAACATCGGAAAAACCAAAGTCCACTTCGTTGTTCAATGCTTCCTCATCAAAGTTCATTCTGGTTCCGTTGTCCAAGGTCTGGAAGATTCCTGAATTGAACTTTTGCCCACTCTGGAGCGTCCCCAAGGTAAAATTGATATTGCTCTTGGGACCCGTTACCCAAAAATAGTTGAGTTTGGTGTCCAAGCGATTGGTCAATACCCGTTGTTCCTGGTTTATGTTGAAATTACTTTGGTTTTCATCAAACGGTACAATACCCACAAAAGGCTGTTGTTGTCGAATGGCCTGATAAAAAGGATTCTCATCCGCATACTCATATTCGGTCTCCAAAGCAAAAATATGTTTCTCGTTCAGGGTGTAATACAAGTTGGAATTCTGCCTGATGCTGCTTGGGGTTTGTTGTCTGTTTTGAAATATGTTGTCCGTAACATCGGAAATGGAAAGTCTGTTCTCATCTTCCGCTGCATCCGATAATTTCAAGAACATATCATGGTTCCATTGCAATCGGTCCGATGGCTTAAAACTGGAAGAGAGCTTTGCCAGACCCAGATGCGAAACTTGATCCGTGCTGGTCTGGGTTGTCTCCGTTTGGTTGCTCACTGTATAGGCCTTTTGGGTATCCATCTCAAGCAAGGTATTGCTATAGGAATAAATCCCAAACCCGCTCAAACGCCATGATTTGACTGGTTTGTACCCAAAATTAATGGCACCGAACCTGGAATTGATTTCCTTGGCTCTATTGTTCTGCAGAAGGGTAAGTCCCAGACCACTGGATCCAGAATTGAAGTTGGTACCGGTCCCTCGGGTGGCATTTCGGAAGCCTCCCATAAAGTTCCAATAATCCATTGCCGTGAAAGGTACGTCGCCGATGTTGTTCAAATCGGTAAGTACATTTAGGCTAAACTCCGGGCTATAGTAAAACAGTTTGGGATGGGCCACATAACGGTCCTCCAAACCAATACCTCCTGAAATCTCCCCAAACCAAAATTTCTTTTTTCCCTCCTTCAGTTTAATGTTGAGCGCAATGTTGTCCTGATTGTTGGTTACCCCGCTCAATTGGGAAACTTCACTGTAATTGCGCAACACCTCAACCTTGTCCAAGGCATTGGCCGGAATATTCTTCGATGCCAGTTTGGAATCCCCATCA
>JAGQZL010000326.1 GCA_020434915.1 Allomuricauda sp.
CCCTATGCCTATAAGACCACGGATTTTGGAAAAACCTGGACCAGTATCATCTCGGATGATGTGGTTGGCTTTACCAGGAACATCCAAGAAGATTATGTAAATCCGGATTTGTTGTTTTTAGGTACTGAATTTGGATTGTACATAACCATGGACGGTGGAAAAAACTGGAAAAAGTTCACAAACAATATGCCTTCGGTGGCCGTTCACTTTATAGAACTGCACAAAAAGACCAACGATTTGGTGATGGGTACCCATGGCAGGGGTGTTATTATCATTGATGATATCTCCCCCCTTCGAAGCATCAACAACGAGGTGCTGACAAAAACCTTGCATTTTTTCGATACTCCTGATACAGAAATAAGTGAAACCAGTTCCTTTGGCGGGAATTTTGGTGCGGAAACCCAGTTTGTTGGTGGTAACAAGACCAAAGACGTTCAAATTAAGTACTACCTGAATAAAAGGCACACCTTTGGAAAAATGACCATGGTCATTGAAGACATGGAAGGGAATCAAATTGCCGAATTAGGTCCGGGTAAGTCAAAGGGAATCAACATAGTCAATTGGAACTACACCCGAAAAACACCGAAGGTAGCCAAAGGAAAAACCTTCAGTTTTGGAGGTTTCACTGCTCCCCAGGTCCCTGCCGGCACCTATAAAGCTGTCATCAACAAGGGAAAGGAAACCTTTGAGCATACGTTTGATCTTATTTATGATAAAAACTCCCCATTATCAGAACAAGACCGTAAATTGAAGGAAGCAACTACCATGCAATTGTACAACATGACTCAGGAACTTGCTTACTTGGTCCATGAATTGGACGCAATTTTGGACAATGCCACCACAACAGGTGATAAAAAGACCGCCAATAAGTTGAATACCCTTAAGGAAACCCTGGTGATCACTACCGGTGACAATTATGTGGGCACCGCGGAACCCCAATTACGGGAGCGCATGGCCGACCTTTATAGTAAAGTAGCCACAAGTTATGATAAACCATCGGCTGCGGAGCTTAAAAACTTGGAGGTGATTTCAGAACGATTCAATACTGCAAAAGAGGATTTTGGCAAGATCAAGGACAAATATCTTAAAAAACAAGCAGTGCAATTGATGACTTTTGAAGATTTCTTGGAGAGCAAATAAGCATGGACTGTTTTACAATAAAAGGGCCGCATTTGTATGCGGCCCTTTTTAATTTTTGAAAGCTTATTTTTTTAAGATTTGGCAATCGAGATTTTTAATCTGATAAGGAATGAAAATCAAAAAAGCTGAACGTTGGTTCAGCTTTTCCTGTCGGGATGACTGGAAGAAAGTGTCGTTTACAACATTCTAACAATCAATATTTTACACTAATCTGAAAAACTGATTAACCGAACTCTAAACTGTCTATAAAACAGCACATTCAGAGGCAAAACTTATGGGAGTTTTGTATTACTAAATTAGCCAAAATTCTTTAGTTCAATAATGTATAGTCAGTGTAAATTTTCCAGTCTTTCCTAAAATAATCCTTTAACCTGCATGTAATCTTTACCATGTTATGGATTTATCTGAGCGTAACATTCCTAGTAGTTGTCGGAGCTTGAAATCCTTTTTTAGAAAGAATTGTATTTAGTAATGGTCATCTCCATGACAATTGCAAACTCCTTTATCCATTTAAAAAAGTACTAGGACTACTTCACTAACCCAAAGTGTCCATTCACTCATCTATACTACCACTTTTTGAAGAAAGCATATAGTTTAGTATTCAAATAACCGACTCATGAAAGCCAAAATCATCTTCCTCTTTTTTTTCATTGTACCCAGTTGTATTTTATTGGCACAGCATGGGATAATATCCGGAACTCTTTTGGACGACAATGATGTTCCTATTCCAGGAGCCAATATTACAATTAAGGGAAAAAACATTGGAACCCAAACCGATTTTGACGGAAACTATAGCATTAATTGCGAAGTTGGTGATGTGTTGATTTTCAGTTATATAGGATATTCCGGCAAAGAAATCAAGGTGACTGCAAAAATGTTCACTAAGGGAGCAAATACCGTAATAGCTAAAAACATCCCTATTAAACCAATTGTGGCAAACGAATATATTGATCAAATAAAACAAAATAGTAACCCTGATTTTCAGATACCCGACATTGATGGGTCAACCCAAAGGTACACCTTGAATCAAAGACGCTTCAACTACTCACAGATTAAAAAAATAGAAGGTGGAAAAGACAGTATAAAAGTCAAGATTTATCCTGAAGATATCCATTTTGAAATTGGAATCAATCAAAAAACCAGTCTACAGTTCGTACAACAAAAAAATCTACCTTCCACTCAAAACCAATTCGCTCAAGGCAGACCTAACAATGGAACGCTTACATGGTTCGGCCCGGAGACAGGAGAACTATTTTCGTATGGTCCTAGATTAAGAAATCTGGAGTATGATGGTCAGACCTATGATTATGATACAAATGGTCAATTAGTAAATCTTGGTGATGGAAATGGGGTGCTAGCCAAACCATATGATGAAGACATTTTTCAAACAGGATTAAATTCCTTTACGGCCATAGATTTTGTTGTCCATTCTGGTCAACACAAAGCCACATTCAACTATACCAACAGTTACACTAGAGATTTATTTAATAAATCAGGAAACAAAGCCAACCATGTTGATCTAAGCTATACTGATAAGGGGGATATTGTACGTTGGGACACCTCTGTACAATTCAACCACAGTAAAACTGAAAATGCCAATATAAATGCCTCTCACAATCAAATCTATTTAAGCCATCTAATTGCATCTCCCAGTTTTTCCAATGATCAAGGCTTCTCCCTTGCTAATGGAGTCCAAAGGAGTTTCAGTCCTCTAAATTTTAACAACCCAAATTGGTTATTGGAGAATAACGCAAATAGTTACGA
>JAGQZL010000327.1 GCA_020434915.1 Allomuricauda sp.
AAAAATAAAGCCGTTTTGGTCCATACAGGTTGGAACGAGCATTGGAATACGGAAACTTATTATGAAAACCACCCTTATCTTACCCAAGAAGCGGCTGAATACCTAAAAGATTGCAAGGTGAAGTTGGTCGGTATCGATTCCTATAATATTGACAATACCCAAGTTGACTCAAGACCTGTCCATACCATCCTATTGGGCGCCGAGATATTGATTGTGGAACATCTCTGCAACCTAAGCCAATTGCCCAAGAACAACTTTAGATTTAGTGCCATTCCTCCAAAAATAAAAGGAATGGGAACTTTTCCGGTGAGGGCCCATGCCAAAATTGTCAAAAACAATGTTAGGTAATTAGCCCAATACCTGAATAGCTAGCACATTTTCCTAAATTTACGGGAATCAACTTGCCGAAATGACCATGAAAAAAATTGTAGTACTTACAGGTGCCGGAATGAGCGCAGAGAGCGGACTGAAAACCTTCCGGGATGCCAATGGACTTTGGGAGGGGCATGATGTGATGGAAGTGGCTTCTCCCCAAGGTTTTGCTCGAAACCCGGAGCTGGTCTTGGAATTTTACAACCAACGACGTCGGCAGTTATTGGAAGTAAGTCCCAACCAAGGGCATTTGGCACTTGCCGCTTTGGAATCCCATTTTGATGTGAGCATCGTGACTCAAAATGTGGACAACTTGCACGAACAAGCCGGTAGTTCGCATGTGGTTCACCTTCACGGAGAACTTTTTAAAGTTCGTAGCACTCGGGATGAAAACCATGTTTTGGAATGGAAAAAAGACTTGACCTTAGGCGATTTGGATTCCCATGGCCATCAGTTGAGACCCCATATTGTATGGTTCGGGGAAATGGTCCCTATGCTGGAAACTGCGGCACAGATTACCCAGCAGGCAGACGTGTTGATCATCATCGGCACTTCCATGCAGGTATACCCGGCGGCCAGCCTGATCCATTTTGTGGATCACAGTACCCCCATCTATTTTGTGGACCCCAGGCCAACGGTGCGGGAATCCGATTTTGGCAATTTGACGATCATCCCAAAAACAGCCGTTGCAATTGTTCCACCTTTGGTGGAGCAGCTTTTCAATACTTTTTCCTAGCTTCTTCGGCCCAAGATACCAAAGCTGTGATCTGTTCCTGGGTCAATCGGGCATCGGTATGGGTCCAAGTATACTCGTTCAAGGGCATTTCCCCCTTTTTCACCTCTTCCACCACCTCTTCCAATTTGTGGTCCTTCTTTTTATCGGTATAATTAGCCCAATCCGAGAAATCCAAATGTTTCTTTCCATCTTTGATATGCTCGGCCAACCAATACGATACCGGCGCTACATTATTGTACCACGGGTATTCGGTATTGGCACTATGGCAATCAAAACAGGCCGTTTTTAGGATTCCCTTTACCTCGGGACTCGGCTGTGTCTCCGCAATGAAAGCGGCCACATAATCACCTTCGGCCTGATTCTTTTCGGGTCGGAAAAATTGCATCCCCACAAAGATTACCAGTAGGGCAATTGCTATTTTTTTTACTATTTTCATCACTTACAGGTTTTCTCAAATATACTGTTTTTGTGACCGAAAATGAATTACATATCGCCATGACTTCGGGTAGACTTTCCAAGGCACAAGTGGATGTTTTGGTGGGGAATTTGATACATCAACCGGAACTGGCCGAAGCTCTTTTTAAAGAAATCCTGTTGGAGGACCAAGAAGGAACCTTCAATGCCAGTTGGACCTTTGTGCACCTCATGCGAAAAAGATTACCCTATTTACTCCCTTTCTTCGGAGTCTTTTTGGAAGGGCTTGGAACATTGAAAACCGAATCCTGCATCCGGCCCATGGCCGGGGTTTGTGAAATGGTTTGCGAGGCCTATTTCAAGAAAAAAGATCCCGCTTTTGTGAAAAATATCACGGATGATCAACTGGAAACCATGTTGACCTGTTGCTTTGATTGGCTCATCAGCCCTATGAACATGGCCCCAAAGGTTTTCTCCATGACCAGTCTCTACTATTTGGGGCTGAAATTCCCGTGGGTGCACCCCGAATTAAAACAGGTACTTCTGGATACCTACCCCAGCGGAACCACCGGTTATCAAAACCGGGCCAAAAAAACACTGGATAAGTTGGTCAAATTGGGGGTCTAAACCTTATAGTTTGAGTATCTTTGGGGCTTCAAATTCCATTGATCATGTCGTTGACCCAACTAAATGCCATTTCACCCATTGACGGTAGATATCGAAATAAAACCGAGGCCCTTCAACATTACTTTTCAGAGGAGGCCCTGATCAAGTACCGTGTTCAGGTCGAAATTGAATATTTCATCGCACTTTGCGAGATTCCATTGCCCCAATTGGCAGATTTCAACACGGCTTTGTTTCCGGAACTTAAAAAGATCTATCAAGGCTTTACCTCGGAAGATGCGCAGGCCATCAAGGATATTGAAAAGACCACCAACCATGATGTGAAGGCCGTGGAATACTTCATCAAACAAAAATTTGATGCGTTGGGCCTACAGAAATACAAAGAGTTTATCCACTTTGGATTGACTTCCCAGGATATCAACAATACTGCCATTCCACTTTCCATCAAGGAAGCTATGAACGAGGTGTATGTGCCTGCTTATTTTGAGGTATTTGAAAAATTGAAGGAATTGGCCAAGGAATGGGAGAACATTCCCATGTTGGCCCGCACACATGGCCAACCGGCCTCTCCTACCCGTTTGGGCAAGGAAATCGATGTGTTCGTGGAACGTTTTAAGGAACAGTTCAATTTATTGAACGACATTCCCAGTGCTGCCAAATTTGGCGGTGCCACAGGAAATTACAATGCGCATAAGGTTGCCTACCCAAGCATTGATTGGAAAGCTTTTGGGCAAC
>JAGQZL010000328.1 GCA_020434915.1 Allomuricauda sp.
TGATTGGCTTAGGAGCGCTTTCAACAAGTGTCTTAGCTTCGATTAATCCTAAAGCTGAATTTACAGCTCTAACTTCTTTAATCACTCCAACTTTGTTTGAACCTGCATCTGTTAAGATTACATCAAACTCAGTTTTTTCTTCAGCGGCTTCTTCACCACCACCAGCGGCACCGCCAGCGGCAACAGCTACTGCAGCAGCAGCAGGTTCAATTCCGTATTCGTTTTTAAGGATGTCGGCCAACTCGTTTACCTCTTTTACTGTTAGGTTAACCAACTGTTCTGCAAAATCTTTTAAATCTGCCATTTTTCTATCGTTTAATAAAAATTTTTAAAATATACTTAGTTTATTGTGCGCGAATTATTTCTCAGATAAGGTCTTAAGGATACCGGCCAATTTACCACCACCAGATTTAAGTCCAGAAATAACATTCTTGGCTGGTGATTGCAACAATCCGATAATATCCCCGATAACTTCTTCCTTGGACTTGATGTTCACAAGTGCCTCCAAGTTTTCATCACCGATATAGACAGCTTCCGAAATGAAAGCTCCTTTCAACAAAGGCTTATTTGATTTTTTTCTAAAGTCCTTGATAAGTTTCGCGGGTGCATTTCCAGTTTCTGACAACATCATTGAAGTGTTGCCTTTCAATACGCCTGGAAGTTCACCAAATTCCTTATCAGAGGCTTCCATTGCTTTTGCAAGCAAGGTGTTCTTAACAACCGCTAGTTTAATATTGGCCTTAAAACATGCCCTTCTAAGGTTAGAAGTGGCAACGGCATCCAATCCTGAAATATCTGCCAAATAAATATTGGCGTTTTCAGCTAACTGAGCAGTCAAATCTTCTATTACTGTTGCTTTTTCTTCTCTTGTCATAGTTAAAATATTGAACTACCAGTTACTTAAACTGCTTTTGGATCTAGTTGAACACTGGGACTCATAGTACTAGACAAGTAGATACTTTTCATGTACACACCTTTAGCTGCGGCTGGCTTCAATTTTACCAAGGTGTCAATCAATTCCTTGGCATTACCAGCGATTTTGTCCGCAGAGAACGAAGCTTTCCCGATTGCAGCGTGCACGATACCCGTTTTGTCTACTTTAAAGTCTATTTTACCGGCCTTCACATCGGAAACGGCTTTGGCCACATCCATTGTTACGGTACCGGTTTTTGGATTGGGCATTAATCCCCTTGGTCCCAAAACGCGACCCAATGGACCCAATTTCCCCATAACGCTTGGCATGGTGATAATTACATCAACATCGGTCCAACCGCCTTTGATCTTATCCAAATATTCATCCAACCCTACAAAATCAGCTCCAGCTTCTTTCGCTTCAGCTTCTTTATCGGGCGTCACCAATGCCAAAACTTTTACGTCTTTACCAGTTCCGTGTGGAAGGGTAACAACACCACGCACCATCTGATTCGCCTTTCTTGGATCTACACCCAAACGAACTGCGATATCCACCGATGCATCAAATTTCACATTGGTTATTTCTTTTACCAAAGCAGATGCCTCTTCCAAAGAATAGAGCTTGTTCTTGTCTATCTTGGCTTGGGCTTCTTTTTGCTTTTTAGTCAATCTTGCCATGTAATAAATGCTTTAAGATTTTAAAAAGGTTTGGCTCCCGCTACTTTAAGACCCATTGATCTTGCCGTACCTGCAACCATACTCATCGCTGACTCGATGGTGAATGCGTTCAAATCCACCATTTTGTCCTCGGCAATAGTCCGTACCTGATCCCAGGTCACAGAACCATTTTTTACCCTGTTAGGTTCGCCCGATCCTTTTTTAATCTTCGCTGCTTCCAACAATTGAACTGCCGCAGGTGGTGTTTTTACGACAAACTCGAAAGATTTGTCCATGTAAACGGTGATAACAACAGGCAATACCTTGCCCTGTTTGTCCTGCGTACGAGCATTGAACTGCTTGCAGAACTCCATGATGTTAACACCGGCAGCACCTAAGGCGGGTCCAACCGGTGGCGACGGATTCGCAGCACCTCCCCTAACTTGTAATTTAACTACCTTACTTACTTCTTTTGCCATTGTTTCTAATTAAATTCAAAGTTGTGTCAATTGGAAGCAACACAGCTTTTATATGTAACAGCTCTTTTTATACTTTTTCAACTTGCATATAGCTGAGCTCCAATGGTGTTTTTCTTCCAAAAATTTTCACCATTACTTCCAGCTTACGCTTCTCTTCATTGATTTTTTCTACGGTTCCATTGAATCCGTTGAAAGGTCCATCAATAACCTTTACCGTTTCACCCAACACAAAAGGAATGGCAACATTGTCTGTATTTACAGCCAATTCATCCACTTTCCCTAGCATACGGTTCACCTCTGATTTTCTCAAAGGCACGGGATCACCTCCTTTGGTCTCACCCAAAAAGCCAATCACGTTGGTAATGGATCTAATGATGTGCACCATCTCTCCACCCAAATTGGCCTTGATCATAATATATCCAGGAAAGTAAACCCTTTCTTTATTGATTTTCTTTCCGTTTCTGATCTGTACAACTTTTTCGGTAGGCACTAGAACTTCATCAAGATAGTCGCCAAAACCGGCACGTTCTACCTCACTTTCAATATAGCCCTTGATCTTGTTTTCTTGACCACTGACCGCTCTTACTACATACCATTTTTTCTCCAGAACCTCAGACATACCGATCGTTATCCTATTAATTTTTCAAAATACAGTCTGATCAACTTGCTAAAAAGTGAGTCGACACCCCATGTGGCCAACGCAAACAAAATTGAAAAAACAGCCACAATGACCATAAGGTTGGAGGCTTTCGACCTTTCCAACCAAGACACATTGTTCTTAAGTTCCTCAAATGATTCCTTTATGTAAGTGATCATAACTTCTT
>JAGQZL010000329.1 GCA_020434915.1 Allomuricauda sp.
AAACAAGAAGTTGATCCCAACCTTGTTGATCAAGGATGGTAAAGGTGAAACCTTGCGTTCGTACAACTTGCCAGTTGGTTCCCACTTGATGATAGATGACGGTGAAAAGATCAAGGAAGGTAAGATCTTGGTTAAAATCCCACGTAAATCTGCCAAGGCAGGGGATATCACCGGTGGTCTTCCAAGGGTAACCGAGTTGTTCGAAGCTCGTAACCCATCCAACCCAGCGGTTGTTTCCGAGATTGACGGTGTGGTTTCCTTTGGTAAGATCAAGCGTGGTAACCGTGAGATCATTATCGAGTCCAAGACAGGGGAGATCAAGAAATACTTGGTGAAACTTTCCAACCAGATTTTGGTTCAGGAAAATGACTACGTACGAGCTGGAATGCCATTGTCCGATGGATCTATTACACCAGAAGATATCTTGGCCATTAAAGGACCATCTGCAGTACAGCAATACTTGGTGAACGAAGTACAGGAAGTATATCGTTTACAAGGTGTGAAGATCAATGATAAGCACTTTGAGGTTGTGGTACGCCAGATGATGCGTAAAGTACAGATCCAAGATCCAGGAGATACCATTTTCCTTGAGAACCAGTTGGCCCACAAGGACGATTTCATCCATGAAAATGATGAGATATATGGTAAGAAAGTGGTGGAGGATGCCGGTGATTCCGAAAGGTTGAAACCAGGACAGATTGTTACGGCACGTCAACTAAGGGATGAAAACTCCATTCTAAGAAGGGAGGACAAGAACTTGGTTACCGCAAGGGATGCTGTGGCAGCTACCGCAACTCCAATTCTACAGGGTATTACCAGAGCTTCGTTGCAGACCAAGTCATTCATTTCTGCAGCATCGTTCCAGGAAACCACCAAAGTATTGAACGAAGCCGCTGTAAACGGTAAAGTGGATTCTTTGGAAGGATTGAAGGAAAATGTAATTGTTGGACACAAGATTCCTGCCGGTACCGGTATGAGGGATTATGACAGTATCATTGTAGGTTCCAAAGAGGAATACGATGAGATCATGGCCCGAAAAGAGGAATTCAAATTCTAAATACTAACAAACCCTGGCCTTTAGGTCAGGGTTTTCTTTTTAAACAGTCTATGGCAGAAGAGAACCAGAAACAAAAACAAATCAATATAGAACTGGATGAAAAAACGGCGGAAGGAACCTATTCCAACTTGGCCATTATCAATCATTCGGTTTCTGAGTTTGTAGTGGATTTTATCAGCTTGATGCCCGGTGCCCCCAAAGCAAAGGTGAAGAGCCGTATCATTCTAACCCCACAACATGCCAAAAAATTTTTGAAAGCGTTGAATGATAACGTGACCCGTTTTGAAAAGGCACATGGTACCATTAAGGATTATGAGCAACCTCCTATTCCATTGAACTTTGGTCCAACAGGAGAAGCATAAAAAAAGCCCCGATCTTAAATCGGGGCTTTTTTATGTGGTTATTTCAACCAACCTTTCTGAATTCCTTTTTTGGAGAATGAGATGAGATAAAGTCCAATGACCAAAACGATGATGGGCATGGCATATGTGGAAGGACCAAATGCTTCCACCGCATTGGAGATGAACAACCAATGTACAAACTGGGCCAATGCGGTCACAAACGAGATCATAAATAAGGGCCGTGCCCATTTCTTTCGGAGTAGGAGTCCAATAGACCCAAGGGCTCCTGTAAAAACGGCCAATGCAAAGGCTGCGGTGGCCCACGCTGGCGTGCCTTCAAAAACTTCGCGCTGGGCTTGGTCCAGACTTTCCAAAATAATCTCTTGGTTAAAGGCTTGGTTCAAGTAGTTGAAGACTCCCATCAAATTCCATAAAAGGGCGATGGTGCTCACTACCCAGAACCAAGTTGGTGGTTTAACTGTTGTTGTCATAATAGCTGTGCTTTTTGGTTGTATATCAGCAATGTACAAAAAAACACGCTACATAAAGCCAATCAACAATTATTCAAATTCTGATGTATAGTGAAGTTTTACAGAAGGATACTTTTGCTGTGTCATCTGTAGGGAGAATGGAGAATCGGCCAAAAATACTAGTTGGCCCCTCTTATCGGTAGCCAAAAACTTTTGCTTTACTCTTTTGAATTCTGTGAATTCCTCATTGTTTTTGTCCATAGGTTCTACCCAACAGGCTTTGTGCACGGGAAAATTTTCATAGGTACATTTAGCGCCGTACTCGTGCTCCAAACGATATTGGATAACTTCATACTGCAACGCTCCTACGGTTCCAATGACCTTTCTTCCGTTCATTTCCAAAGTAAACAACTGGGCAACACCCTCATCCATCAACTGGTCAATACCCTTGTAAAGCTGTTTGGCTTTCATGGGGTCTGCATTGTTGATGTACCTAAAATGCTCTGGGGAAAAACTTGGAATTCCCTTATAATGCAGTTTTTCACCACTGGTCAAGGTATCCCCGATTTTAAAGTTCCCTGTATCGTGGAGTCCAACAATGTCACCAGGATAGGAAACATCCACAATCTCTTTTTTCTCGGCAAAAAAGGCATTGGGACTGGAGAACTTTAATTTTTTGTCTTGCCGTACATGCAAATAGGGCGTGTTTCTTTCAAAAGTTCCGGATACCACCTTTATGAAGGCCAGTCGATCTCGGTGCTTGGGATCCATATTGGCGTGGATTTTAAAAACAAAGCCCGAAAATTCCCTTTCATTGGCCTTTACCAACCGTTCTTCGGCCATTTTGGCCCGTGGGGGAGGTGCAATCTCGATAAAGCAATCCAAAAGCTCTCGGACACCAAAATTATTAAGGGCAGAACCAAAGAACACGGGCTGTAATTCGCCTTTCAGATACGCTTCCTTGTCAAAATCAGGTTACACCCCA
>JAGQZL010000032.1 GCA_020434915.1 Allomuricauda sp.
TTTGAGCACGGATAAAGCGGCCTACCCCATAAATGCCATGGGAATATCAAAAGCGCTAATGGAAAAAGTGGCGGTTGCCGAATCAAGAAATGTAGGAGAAGGAGGAACCATCATTTGTGTTACAAGATATGGAAATGTAATGGCCTCAAGGGGCTCGGTAATCCCTTTGTTTTTTGATCAGATAAAAAATGCGGACAGCATGACGGTAACCGACCCAAACATGACCAGGTTCATGATGTCCCTGGAGGAAGCCGTTGATTTGGTGTTATATGCCTTTAAACATGGGAATCAAGGCGACTTGTTTGTGCAAAAGGCCCCAGCAAGCACTGTGGGAGACCTGGCAGTGGCCATACAAGAAATTTGTGGGATTAAAAAAGAGGTGAAAATTATTGGTACCAGGCACGGAGAAAAGCTTTATGAGACACTTTTGACCAAGGAAGAGTATGCAAAGGCGGAAGATTTGGGAGACTACTTCAGGGTGCCGGCAGACAACAGGGACTTGAATTATAGCAAGTACTTTGAGAAGGGCGATCAAGCTTTTTCCCAAAATGATGAATATCACTCACATAATACGGAGCGATTGACAATAAACGAGGTGAAAGAAAAAATTTTGAAACTCTCCTATTTTAGCCAACTCAATGAATATGTGGGAAAACAGTAACCCTAAACTAATAAAAGGGGGCATACACCAAGACCATAGGGGTTCCATTTCTTTTGTAAATGATTTTTCATTGGAAAGGATAAAAAGATTTTACACCTTGTCGCATCCCAACACATCCATTGTTAGGGCATGGCAAGGGCATAAAAAACAAACCAGGTGTTTTCATGTGACTAAAGGTGTTTTTTGCGTTGCATGTGTCAAGATTGACGATTGGGAGAACCCTTCAAGGAGTTTGCAGGCAGAGACATTCATTCTTGACAGTAAGGAACCTTCGGTCCTATATGTCCCAAAAGGATATGCCAATGGAATCAAGGCGCTCCAGGACGATTCCATACTTTTGTCATTCAGTGAAACCTCCTTTGATGACAAGATGGAAGATGACGAATTCAGGTATGATAGCAATCTTTGGGTGGATTGGAAAAGTATAAATTAATCGGATATGATAAAAGTGATGACCCTTGTGGGCACAAGACCGGAAATAATAAAATTGAGTGAAGTTATCAAAGAACTTGACAGGCACACCGATCACATATTGGTGCACTCAGGACAGAATTATGACTATGAACTAAATGAGGTTTTTTTCTCGGATTTAGGGATTCGGAAACCAAACTACTTTCTGAATGCGTCTGGACAAACGGCCATAGAAACTATTTCAAACGTGATTTCAAAATCGGACGAGGTGATCTCCAAGGAAAATCCGGATGCCTTTTTGATTTATGGAGACACCAACAGTTGTCTGTCGGTAATCGCTGCCAAAAAACGTCAAATCCCTATTTTTCACATGGAAGCGGGAAATAGATGTTTTGACCAAAGGGTCCCGGAGGAGATCAACCGGAAAATAGTGGACCATTTGAGCGATATAAACATGCCATTGTCCGAACATGCAAGACGTTACTTGGAGAATGAGGGGATTAGACCGGAAACCATCATAAAAACAGGATCTCCAATGAAGGAGGTGTTGTCTAAAAACATGGAGAAAATAGAGGCATCCACCATTCTTGATGATGAGAACTTGGTAAAAGACGGCTATTTTATTGTAAGTATCCATAGGGAGGAAAATGTTGATTATGCCGAAAACTTCAATGCACTATTGGAAACCCTTACCGCCATTGTTGAGAAGTACAAAAAGAAAGTTTTTATATCAACACACCCAAGAACCAGGAAAAAGTTGGAGGCCATGGGGTATGTCAATGATAATCCATTGCTCATGTTTTCCAAACCCTACGGTTTCCATGATTATATCAAGCTACAAAAAAATGCTTACTGTGTAATTTCCGATAGCGGAACCATTACAGAAGAGGCATCCATCTTGGATTTACCTGCCATTATGATAAGACAGGCACATGAGAGACCCGAGGGAATGGATGAGACAACCGTGGTCATGTCAGGACTTAAAAAGGATAGGGTACTGGAAAGTATTGATTTGATCAGAGGACATAATACTACCTTGGATAGGGAATTTGATTTGATTGAAGATTACAATACCACAAATGTTTCAAAAAAGGTGGCACGAATTATTTTATCATATACAGATTATATAAACAGAACGGTTTGGAAAAAGAAGATCTAAAAAAAAACGTATTGATCATTGGATCATCTGGGATGCTTGGGCATCAGGTATATAGACGGTTTAAAATCAATGAACTTAAATACAATGTTTGGGATATTACGCGATCAATGCCAAGATCTGAAGACAGTATTGTTTTAGACGTAATGGACAAACCCAAGCTTGAGGAGACCATTCTTCGGCTTAAACCAGATTTCATCATCAATTGTGTTGGGATTTTGATAAGTAAATCCAATTCGGATATTTCCAATGCCATTTATGTGAACAGTTATTTACCGCACCAATTGGCCAAAACATGCTCCCTTATCAATTCGAAACTCATTCATATATCAACGGATTGTGTTTTTTCAGGGGAGAAAGGCCAATATAGGGAACTGGATGAAAAGGACGGAAAGGATAATTATGCAAAAACAAAAGCCCTTGGAGAAGTAGACTACGGACAACATTTAACAATCAGAACCTCAATCATTGGCCCAGAACTCAAGGAGCATGGAGAAGGTCTACTGCATTGGTTCTTAAACCAAAAGGAAGATGTAAATGGATTTGCAAATGCAATTTGGTCAGGGGTCACTACTTATGAACTTGCCAGGTTTATAGAACAGGTTATTCATGATGATTTAAGCGGTATCTATCATGTGACGAATAATCAATCCATCAACAAATATGAGCTTCTGAAGCTTTTTGCCGAGCACTTTAAAAAAGATGTTCAAATAAACAAAGTTCCTGGAAAAAACGTGGACAAAAGTTTTTTGGACACACGTAAAGAAACGGAATACGAGGTCCCCGGTTATGGAGAAATGGTCCAAGAGATGGCAAAGGACGTTGCCGCAAATTATACTGAGTACGCCCATTACAACTTGCCATTATGAAAATCCTCATACTTGTCGATGATTTTCTGCCCGACTCCATTAAAATAGCAGCAAAAATGATGCATGAGCTGGCCATGCAATTTATGAAAGAAGGGCATGAGGTTACAGTCATGGCGCCGGGCAAAAGAGAGTTGTCAACCAAAGAGGGCAACCTAAGAGTGATCAGATACAATGCGGGCAGGATTAAAAACACTTCAAAGTTGAGAAGGGCGATCAATGAAAGCCTTTTATGGGTTAGGGCCCTGCCCATTTATTTCTTTGATTTACGTAGGGACAGGCACGATATGATCATTTATTACTCACCCACCATATTTTTTGGGCCATTGGTACAACTCCTTAAACGTACATGGAAATGTCCAAGTTACTTGATTCTTAGGGATATTTTTCCGCAATGGGCCATCGACCAGAAAATTCTCAAAAAGAAATCTCTGATAACATCTTATTTTAAACTTTTTGAGAAAATTAATTATGCCGCCGCCGATATCATCGCATTACAATCACCTAAAAATCTCGAATGGTTTGGAACGCACTTCTCAACCAATAAAAAGTTGAGCGTTCTCTATAATTGGACCAACGTTTTGGAAAGGGATGATTTACCGGAAGATTCTGACAAGTACCGGAAAAAATTGAAATTGGAAGGAAAAACCGTGTTTTTTTATGGGGGCAATATGGGAAAGGCCCAAGACATGATGAACTTAGTTAGGCTTGCCAAGAACATGGTACAAAACACCAATGCTCATTTTATCTTTGTTGGGTTAGGGGATGAGGTAGACTTGGTAAAAAAGGCGATTATCGATTACGGATTGACCAACACAACCTATTTGGGGGCCGTAGATCAATCCGAGTACTTACTATTGCTCAGGGAGTTTGATGTAGGCTTGTTCAGCCTGCACAAATCACATGAGAGCCATAACTTTCCCGGCAAATTGTTGGGCTATATGCAAAATGGATTGCCGATATTGGGGAGCGTAAATCCGGGCAATGATGTTAAAGAGCTGATCAACAGTCATAGTGCAGGTTATATCTCAATAAATGGCCAAGATGAAGAACTTGCGTCTTATGCCCAAAAGCTTTCAAATGATCCAATCTTGCGGAAGAAAATGGGAGAAGCCGCCAACCAGCTTTTAAAATCCCATTTTTCAGTACAACATTCCACCAAAAAAATTCTCGAAGAAATAAAGGAGTGTTGAGCAATTAGGAAATTTTAATTGATCAAATGCTCGGATTCTTCCACCTTATGTTTACCTTTCGACAACTTAAGGTGCTCGGGATGGAAGTTTGTTACTTTCAACCATTTTGGGTCTAATTTTGATTTGAAATCGACATGAACTTTCTTGAAACTGCTGTGGTTATCTTTTTAGGTTCATTCCTATTGGTTTATCTTACGATTCCTAAAATAATTGGGGTGGTGGAGTATAAAAGACTTATGGACGACCCCAACCACAGAAGTTCCCATCTAAGAAAAACACCGACCCTTGGGGGAGTTTCTTTTTATTATACACTGATCATAGCATTGTTCTTTATAAAGAACTGGCATGGACACGATGAGGATATTTATATAATCCCAGGGTTGACAATATTGTTTGTCATTGGGCTGAAGGATGATTTGGTTGTGCTGTCACCAGGCACAAAGCTACTTGCACAAATAGTTGCTATTACATTTGTCTTGGTCAATCCAAGTTTTACCATTGAATCCCTTAACGGATTTCTGAACATTTACGAGATACCCTATTTTCTTTATTTGGTCATTGCTGGGTTTTTAATGCTCACCATTATCAATTCCTATAACCTAATAGACGGGATTGACGGCCTGGCTTCAATTGTCGGAATCGTGATCATGATCATTTATACTACGATCTTTTACTTGTCCCAAGAATATTTTTTTGCCCTTATTGCCATTACTATGAATGCCTGTTTAATGGCGTTTTTTGGCTTTAATGTTTCCTCCAATAAAAAGATATTCATGGGAGACACGGGGTCTTTGATCGTAGGTTTCATTATCAGTATACTTACGCTAAAATTTTTGGCCCTGGAACCCACGGCATATGGAGAACTCCCATTTTTATTGGAGAATGCCCCGATAATAGCCATCAGCATTTTAATTGTGCCACTTTTTGATACGGCACGGGTTTTTGCCATACGAATTGCCAACAAAAAAGGACCATTTTCTCCGGATAGGAACCATGTGCACCATGTGCTTATCGATTTTTGGGGTTTATCCCACAAGCAGGCCAGTTTCATAATTGGATGTTTCAACATCATATTTGTGGTGCTCTTCATTATTTTGGGGAGTAAGGCCAAAAATTTGGGCATGGTCATTATGCTTGTTAGTGTTGTCATCTTTTTGGCATATATCTTCTTCAGATACAATTATAATTTTACCACGCTGAAACAAAAGATTTTGCTCAAGCGAAAAATTGATAAGATAAAGGGCAAAATGGAACCAAACCCCAAAAAGAAGGAGAACGATAAATGAAAAAAACACTCATTACCGGAGCGGCCGGTTTCCTTGGTTCACACCTTTGCGATAGGTTCATTGCAGAAGGCCACCATGTCATCGGCATGGATAACCTTATTACAGGGGACATCAAAAACATAGAGCACCTCTTTCACCTAAAACGGTTCGAGTTTTTTCACCATGATGTTACCAAGTTTGTCCATGTGCCCGGGCGAATGGACTATATCCTGCACTTTGCCTCACCGGCAAGCCCCATCGATTATTTAAAAATACCTATTGAAACCTTGAAAGTAGGATCTTTGGGCACCCTCAACTTATTGGGATTGGCCAGGGACCATGGAGCACGTATCTTGGTGGCTTCCACTTCAGAGGTATATGGCGATCCATTGGTGCACCCCCAAAATGAAGATTACTTTGGGAATGTAAGCCCGATTGGTCCGCGAGGAGTGTACGATGAGGCCAAACGATTTATGGAGTCCATAACCATGGCCTATCACCGACATCATGGATTGGATACGCGAATTGTCCGCATCTTTAACACCTATGGCTCCCGAATGCGATTGAACGATGGCCGTGTGGTGCCTGCTTTTATGGGACAGGCCTTACGGGGGGAGGATTTGACGGTTTTCGGGGATGGCTCCCAAACCCGGTCCTTCACGTACATTGATGACCAAGTCGAGGGTATTTACCGTTTGTTGATGAGCGATTATGTGGAACCCATCAATATTGGAAATCCGGATGAGACCACCATTTTGGAATTTGCAGAGGAAATCATCAAACTTACTGGTACCGATCAAAAGATCATTTTTAAACCTTTGCCGAAGGACGACCCCACCCAAAGACAACCGGACATCTCAAGGGCCAAGGAAATTTTAGGATGGGAACCCAAAGTGCACCGTTCCGAAGGACTTAAAAAAGCGTTCGAGTACTTTAAATCGCTTTCCCACGACGAGCTATGGCAGGAACATCGAGATTTCTCCTCCAAGAGCTAGTCAGATTCCCCTCAAAGCGTATTTTTGCCAAAACTTTCAATCATGAATATTTTGGTCCTGGGCTCTGGAGGTCGTGAACACGCCATAGCCCTAAAAATCTCCCAAAGTCCTAAAACATCAAAATTGTTTGTTGCCCCGGGCAATGCAGGCACTGCATCCATTGCCACAAATATTGAAATTGGTGTTAATAACTTTGGTGCCATCAAAAAATTGGTGTTGGACGAAACCATCGATTTGGTGGTCGTAGGACCAGAAGATCCATTGGTGAACGGGGTACATGATTTTTTCTTGAATGACGATGACCTTCAATCTGTTCCCGTAATCGGGCCGCAAAAGGCCGCCGCTGCTTTGGAAGGAAGCAAGGAATTTGCCAAGGAGTTCATGATGCGGCACCACATACCCACCGCTGCCTATGAAAGTTTTACCGGTGAAACCCTCGAAAAAGGGCATACCTTTCTGGAAACCCTCCAACCTCCCTATGTTTTGAAAGCCGATGGTTTGGCCGCTGGAAAAGGTGTCCTGATTTTGGAAAACTTGGAGGAAGCCAAAGGAGAACTCAAATCCATGCTAAAGGACTCCAAGTTTGGCGCTGCAAGTGCCACCGTGGTGATAGAGGAGTTCTTGGACGGAATTGAACTGAGCTGTTTTGTACTTACGGACGGTACCAACTATAAAATTCTCCCCACCGCAAAGGACTACAAACGTATAGGGGAAGGCGATACAGGACTTAATACAGGCGGAATGGGGGCTATTTCCCCGGTTCCTTTTGCCGATTCGGAGTTTATGCAGAAGATAGAGCAACGAATCGTGAAACCAACCGTAGAAGGTCTTAAAAAAGACAATCTGCCCTATGTGGGGTTCATTTTTATCGGTTTGATCAAAGTAGGGGAAGAACCCAAGGTGATCGAGTACAACGTTAGAATGGGAGATCCGGAGACGGAAGTGGTCATGCCACGATTGAAGAGTGACCTTGTAGAAGTGTTACAGGCCATGGCCAACGGAACACTGGACCAAATCAATCTGGAGATAGATGAAAGGGCCGCTACCACCGTAATGGCAGTGTCAGGAGGATACCCCGAAGCCTATGAAAAGGGAAAAGAAATCACCGGAACGCAAAATGTTCAGGATTCCATTGTGTTCCATGCGGGAACCAAATTGTCCGAAGGTAAAATTGTGACCAATGGGGGTAGGGTCTTGGCCGTAACTTCCTTTGGGAAAGATTTCAAGGAAGCGTTGGAACAATCCTATCAGAACATGGAGAAAATCCGGTTTGATGGAATGTACTACAGAAAAGACCTGGGATTTGACCTATAGGTAAGAGTGGGAGCTGATGCTCTTGTCCTCTTCCCTGTTATCGTTGAAAATCTTCAACTGGTTCATCCAGTAAACAAAGGCGACGAAACCGATGGCCATAAAAATCCAGTTGATGGTATTGGCTCCCCACCAGCTCTGCATAAAGCGGAAAAAATCGTAAGGGGCAAAAAGGTAGTTTACAAATAAGTCTTCAATACCGTAAAAAAACTTGCTCATCTTGGCTATATTTACTCTACAAAAGTAGCAAAAGATAGCATGATTTCAAGCTTTTTCGGGAAAACAAAGCCCATTAATTACATTGTACTGGCCATCTTCCTGTTTCTTTTTTATGCTGTCCACATATATTTTGGCCTTAACGGGCAGAATATCAAGGAGATTATCCCAATTGAACTCTTCAAGTTTGGGGTACTGTTGTTGCTGGTTTTCATCATCAACCAAATTGTAAAAACAGAAAAGGTCACCGACTACAATTCCTACGGCATGCTCTTTTTTGTGCTGTTGGTGGTCGCTTTTTCGGAAGAATTGGCCCTTAGCAAGGTGCTTTACGCCAATTTTTTTCTGCTTTTGGCCCTTTGGCGCTTGCTGTCCGTAAAATCCATTCGGAACGTAAAGCACAAAATTTTTGACGCTTCCCTATTGATAGCCATTGCAAGCCTGTTTTCTGATTGGTCCCTGGTTTTTATAATCTTGGTTTTTGTGGTGATCAACATGTATGACCGGAACAACTTTAAAAACTGGTTGGTGCCTTTTGTGGGTCTGGCCACCATTTTCATATTGACCTTTACCATATTGAAGGTTTCGGATTCCCTGAGTTTTTTTGAGGAACACTATCAATTTTCCATTGGGTTTTTGGAAGTGGGATCCCTTGCTGAAATTGTGAACGTGAAGGCATTGCTTTTTTACGCCATCATTTTGGTTTTGTCCATTCTGGTCTTTGTTCGATTGCGCAATGTGGGCGGTGGCAAGTTGCTTTTGCTCAGGATTCTGTTTCTGGCCTTCGTTTTGGCCATGATCATGACCTTTATGACACCGGTTGATGAGTCTCCCGTACTGATTACCTTTTTCCCAGCCACTGTTTTTGTAGTCAATTATTTTGAGGAAATCAAGAAACCAAAGCTCCAAGAGGTGGTGCTGATTCTGAGCATTGTATTGTCCACCATCCTTTTTGTGGTCCAACTCAACCGTTAAGGCATAAAGCAATATCTTTGTTGAAATTTTCACGCCATGTTCAGCGACTTTGCTTTTAAAATTTTTCAAGAGAGTATAGACACTTATCACATCAAGGATGATGTGTACCAGGATTTTCACAATCCTTATCCAAAGGATAAGATAGAACACTTGTTGTACCGAAAGAATTGGATAGACACGGTGCAATGGCATTACGAGGACATCATTCGTGATCCCAACATTGACCCAGTGGATGCCTTGGATTTGAAGCGAAAAATTGATGCGAGCAATCAAGACCGCACGGATTTGGTGGAATATATTGATAGTTATTTCTTAAACAAATACCAATCGGTACAAGTTATGGATGGTGCCACCATCAACACGGAAAGCCCAGCCTGGGCCATAGACCGATTGTCCATTTTGGCCTTAAAGATCTATCACATGCAAGAAGAGGCCAACCGGACCGATGCTTCTTCGGAACATATCGAAAAATGTAGCCAAAAACTAGCGGTGCTTTTGGAACAGCGAAAAGATCTGTCCACCGCCATTGATCAACTCTTGGCCGACATAGAATCCGGAAACAAGTACATGAAAGTCTACAAACAGATGAAAATGTACAACGATGATGAACTAAATCCAGTACTCCGTGGACAAAAAGGGTAAGGAAACCCACCTATTGCTCATACGATTGTCTGCCATGGGCGATGTGGCCATGACGGTGCCCGTGATTACCGCCCTAAAATCCCAATATCCCCAACTCAAGATCACGGTT
Organism: Allomuricauda sp.; assembly: GCA_020434915.1. Taxonomy (GTDB): domain Bacteria; phylum Bacteroidota; class Bacteroidia; order Flavobacteriales; family Flavobacteriaceae; genus Flagellimonas. Next base: position 9,801 of record JAGQZL010000032.1, read on the forward strand.
TTGACCAAAAAACCCTTTATTCCCATTTTTTCAGGATTGGAAAGGGTCAATGTGGTGGAGGCAGATGTAAAAAAACGCCACAAAGGACTCATTGGGCTTTGGAAATTGTACCAAGAACTCAAACCTTTCCAGTTTGATGCGGTGGCCGACCTTCACAATGTACTCAGGAGTCGTATTCTCAAAAAATATTTTGCCCTACAAAGAACCCCTTTTATGCAACTGAATAAGGGAAGGAAAGAAAAAGGAGAGTTGACCAGGCCCCAGAACAAGATTTTTAGGCAACTGAAAAGTACCCACCAGCGCTATGCCGATGTCTTTGCCCAATTGGGTTTCCCTGTTGAATTGGATAAGGCGAAACTTTTGGAGCGCCAACCTTTATCAGAAAAACTGTTGCAATTGGTACAACAGGACACCAAAAAATGGGTGGGAATAGCCCCTTTTGCGGCCCACGGAGGTAAAATGTATCCCTTGCATTTGATGGAAGAAATCATTCAAGAACTGAATAATACCGAAAAGTATAAAATATTGTTGTTCGGTGGCGGGGCGAAGGAAGTGGAGCAATTGGAGCGGATTGCAGCGGAATACCCCAACACCTTGTGCATGGCGGGGAAGTTGAATTTGCATGAGGAATTACAGCTGATATCCAATTTAGATGTGATGCTTTCCATGGACAGTGGCAATGCTCACTTGGCGGCAAACTATGGAATTCCGGTGGTCACGTTATGGGGGGTTACCCATCCATTTGCAGGATTTTATCCCTTTGGTCAACCCATGGGGAATGCCTTGTTGGCAGATCGGGACAAATTCCCATTGATTCCTACTTCGGTATATGGCAACAAGATGCCAAAAGGCTATGAAAAAGCCATGGAAACCATCCCCCCACAACAAGTAGTGGAAAAACTGGGGTCCATTTTAGAGGCTTAGGCCAGTACTCGTTCTGGCTCCAGGGATTTAAAGTATTGCTTCAGCTGTTGGATGTACTGATACTTCAATTGACGGTTGCTGTTGTCTATCATCAAGGTGCGCATCCCCATAAAAGAGGCAATGATATAGGTGGCAACCCCTTCACAATCTACATGGCGGGCAATATGGCCGTCCACTTTTCCCCTTTTCAATACGGAAACAAGGTTTACCTCCCAAACATTGATGATGTCTTTTAGGTAATTGCTGATTTCCTCGTTACGTTTGTTGAATTCCGTCAAAAAATCGTTCAGCATAAAGCCGTACGCCATTTCGTTCCTTTTGCCGGGCTCCAGGGCATTTTCCAGACTTTCCACGATAATGGGCAGGGGGTTTTCAAACGTGTTCAACGGTTCTACCAACAACGCATATACCTTTTGCACGATGAGGTTCTGTACAATGCTGATGAAATAATCTTCCTTGGATTTGAAGTGATGGTAAAAGGCACCTTTGGATAGGTCCAATTCGGTGAGGATGTCATCCAAACTGGTGTTGTAATAGCCTTTTTCGTTGAAGATTTCGAGACCTTTTCCACATAGCCGATGCATGGTCTCTCTACGTTTTAGGGACATTTCCATAAGATTTGGGTTTTAGACTGTTAAGTCGGTTACAAAGATTTTAAGGAATGGCCCTTCCAAAAAGAATTAAGGATGTAGCAGTAAGAAAAATCGGTAAACTGCCCAAAAACCGCCCAAAAACGAAAAAAGCAAAAAACCAGACCGACCCGTTGGTCGGTTAAAGGGTATGTTGGGCTCGTTGAATAACATTGAAAACATCGAGCTATTTGGATGCAATTCTAAAATAGAATATGATAACTTCACTTTTAATACAGTTCCCTAAATATTTATTTCTATAGCGAATTGTATTACAATGGAGGTAAATACAATAATATGATTGAAATTGACAAAGAAATTGAATTGAAAACGAATACAGAAACCGAACAACTTTTATTTGTGACTAGGTATTTAGTTTATGTCAATTTCACTTTTGATTTAACTGTTGTATCAGATGGCTTTAGTGGGATTTCACATTTTTGTGCTAGACGAGACCAGTTAGAAAAAATGTGTTTTGAATTGACCAAAATGCACTTGAAATTGTCAGGCAAAACAAAGCTTGAGGATAATGACTCAGATGCCTACGTAGAATTTGAAATGGAATCAAATGGAAAACTTAATGTAGTCGGACAAGTTGGGGGAACACACGAGGAACATTTTTTAAAATTCAAATTTCAAACTGATCAGACATGCATTCCGCATTTTGTAAAGGATTTTGAATTATTATTAAAGTATCAGTATAAGTAAGAATATATATGTCATGGTCATGGAAGTTAAATGCAGGTAAGATTTGAGTGAAGTTGCAAGTAAATCAAAAGGATAGACTTTAATTTTAACATCAAGCCACCGTCCCCTGACAACTACTTCCGGCCCCGGCGGTGCAGCCATAGCAATGCTGGGAAATCACAATATCCCGATTGTTCAACAAGTCTTCATTGTAATCTTTGATGTGTTTTACCTTGCTGGCCACCTTTAGGTCCAACATCTGGTTAAAGTCGCAATCGTATAGCCAGCCGTCCCAACCCACGGAAATGGTGTTGGTGCACATGACATTGGCCACCGCAGCCGGATTAAAGGCCTCCACCAAGGCATACATATAATCCTCATAATTGTCAGAAGCCATCAGATAATCCAAAAATCGGGAAATGGGAAGGTTGGTAATCGCGAAGAGGTTGTGGAAGTCAATATCAAAATCTTCCTTCAATGCTTTTTTAAAGTCGTGCTCCAAAGCAGCTTGGTCTGTCGGCAAAAAAGCTCCTGAGGGATTATACACCAAATCGAGGCGTAGATCACTGTCCGGCATCCCGTAGCCCACTTTGTTCAGCATTTGAAGCGCCCGGATGGACTTGTCAAAAACCCCATCGCCCCGTTGTTTGTCCGTTTTGCCACGGGTATAGTGCGGCATGGAGGAAACCACATGCACATTGTGCTTTTTGAAGAACTCAGGAAGGTCGTGATACTTTTTGTTCGCCAGAATGATGGTGAGGTTGGAGCGCACAATAAAATCTTTGATGCCCGCTTTGCTGGCCTCTTCCACAAACCATCTAAAATGAGGGTTCATTTCGGGAGCGCCCCCGGTGAGGTCCAAGGTATGGGCACCGGTGGAACGGATGACCTCCAGGCATTGCTCCATGGTTTCGCGGGTCATGATCTCTTTTCGGTCCGGTCCGGCATCCACATGGCAGTGTTCACAGACTTGGTTGCACATGTACCCCACATTGATCTGAAGGATTTCCAGTTTGGCAGGTTTGAGCGGAAATTGACCACTTTCGGCAATTTTGTCCTTAAAATAGGGGAGTTCCCCATCGGCAAACAGCTCCCCGTTTAGGATTTCTATCTGCTTTGCCGTATCTGAAAGTTCATTTTCCTTGGCTTTCAGGGATTTTTTCGCCGCTTTTTTTATTTCGGTCAATATACTTTGGTCCATTTGTTTTTCTCTATACTGGTAGGAAACAGCCTTTAATTTTATTCATCATGGGTTGCTAAACGCATCCAAAAATCCAAGAGCGTAGCGGTCCAACGTCTAAAAGCGTTGCGCTCCATAGCTACATGGAAAGTTTGTTGTACTTGTTCATCATTTGCACCCCATGTACCAAGGTGGCCCCACTTTCTATGGCGGCACCCACATGTACGGCCTCCATCATTTCCTCTTTGGTAATGCCACGTTGCAGACCATCTTTCGTATAGGCATCAATACAATAGGGACATTTCACTACGTGCGATACGGCCAGGGCGATCAGGGACTTTTCCCGGGCGCTCAGGGCACCTTCTTCAAATACCTTTCCGTAATAATCAAAAAATTTGTTCCCAAGTTCCTCGCTCCATTCGGTGATCTTTCCAAATTTCCGTAAATCTGCCGGGTCGTAATATGAATTGGCCATGTGTTTCTATTTTGTTTGATACTATTGAATGTTTCACCTAAACATACAACAATTCTCACTATCGGTTTTGGTCGAAGAAACATAAAAATGTTTACATCTCGGTAAGTGAAAAAGCCATTTTAACAAACCGACCGGGTAGTCGGTTTTGGAAATGAGGAGGTTGGGAAATCATCGATATGCAAAGAAGAGATGTCGACAAAACGCATAAAACGTTTTAAAAAATAGAAATAACCAACTGATCGGTCGGTAAAAAGGAAAGTAATGAATCTCGATAAATGCGCAATAATGTGTTGAAAAACAGAGCAAAATGCTCTTTAGTATCAAATTATGGTAAAACTATTTGATTGAATATCCGTGGAAAGTTTCATTGGATTACCTTTAAGCCATAATACTATTTTTGATTACAAATGTTGCAAGATAAATCCATAGGATTGGTACTTTCCGGCGGCGGGGTCCGGGGGATGGCCCACATTGGCCTCATCAAGGCCATGCGGGAACATGGTGTTGAAGCCAATATGGTAGCAGGAACAAGCATCGGGGCTTTGGTGGGGGCTTTGTATGCCAACAATAACTCCGTGGAGGAAATGCTCACCTTTTTTAAGGAAACCCCTATTTTCCAGTACAGTTTTTTTACCATCAACAAGCCTGGATTTATCGATACGGAGCGATATGTGAGCATATTCAAGCGGTTTTTCCCCAACAACTCGTTTGAAAGTCTTCAAAAACCATTGTTTGTGGTGGCCACTGACTTGTTGAGTGGAAAGGAACGGGTTTTTGATCGCGGACCTCTAATCAAACCCTTACTGGCATCGGCGGCACTCCCTCCAGTATTCAGCCCAGTTGATATAGACGATGTGCTCTACGCTGATGGAGGCATTATGAACAACTTTCCCAAGGAGTATATTGATACACGCACCAATTTTGTGATTGGAAGCAATGTATCCATTACGGTACCTATGCAAAAGAAAGACCTTCGGAACTCCATTCAGCTGACGGGGCGGGTCACAAGTTTAATGATCCATGCCTCCAATGATGAAAAATTGCACGAATGCGACCTCTATATTGAACCCAAAGAGTTGGACAAAATTGGGGTGCTGGACAAAAAAGGTATCGAAAATGCCTTTGCCATTGGGTACGACCACGGATGTCGTGCCATGGAACGGTTGGTAGCCAAACACTAAATCGGACTACACATCGTCATAATCCACCTTCAAAGTTGGTGTCAATGGGTGGGCCTGACAGGTCAGGATAAGTCCTTCGGCAATTTCGCCGTCCGTTAAAATCTGATTTTTGACCATTTCGGCCTTCCCTTCGGTAATTCTGGCGATACAACTGCTACATACACCGCCTTGACAGGAATAAGGGGCATCAATTTTTTCTTTCAATGTGGCATCAAGTACCAGTTGCTTGCGATCCATCACAAAAGAAAATGTTTCATCATCCACCGTGACCTCTACCTGTGTCTTTCCTTCAAGGTCTTCGGCAAGGGTATCCTCCGTTTCCGATGTGGTAAAGAGTTCAAAGTGTATCTTATCTTCAGCAATGCCGTTGCCTTTCAAGGTATCCGAAACCATATGGATCATATCTTCCGGCCCACAGAGATAGAACCCGTCAAAAGAAGTCTCTTTGAACTTGTTTTTGAGGACAAAGTTTACGGTAGACTTTTCTATCCTACCGAAAAGGGCATCGTCTTCATGGGA
>JAGQZL010000330.1 GCA_020434915.1 Allomuricauda sp.
CAGGAGGAAGAAGTCCTAAATAACTAAAAATAAATAAAAAAAAAGCACCCAAGTGTTGTTTTTGGCCTTAACAAACTGGACTCCATCAACGATGCAAACAGTGATGTAAAGGAACAGCTAAGCTTTTTGGACTCCATCAACAAGTCCAACCAAAAAGACAAAATCAATAAGGATTCCTTGATGGCCGCCAATCCTAGAAGCTATTTTGACAGTATCAGCAAAAAAACGGGTGCCGATGCCTTTTTTGACAAAGCCGGCTTTTTTTTCACCATGATCAAAAAGGACACCCTTTTCTCCTTTGATCAGGCCAAGGAAAAATATGGGATAGAAAACACCCTTTCCAACAGAATGGCATTCAATTCATCCAACAATGCATTGACGATCATACAAAGGCCCAGCAACTTTATAAACTCCACCATTTCCAAGTTGCCCTTTGTCATTTTCTTCTTTATGCCGGTGTTCACGGTCTTCATTTGGCTGGTGTACATCAGAAAAAAATACACCTACACCGATCATCTCATTTTTAGTTTTCACAATCAGTCCCTCTTGTTTATATTGCTCATCCTTAGCCTTATTGTGGATACGATCTTCAAGACCAGTACCGCAGGGCTTTTTGTGACCTTGTTCAGTATATACCTGTTCATGGCCATGAAAAAGTTTTATGGGCAAGGTGTGTTTAAAACCATTGTGAAATACCTCTTTCTGAACACTATTTTTACCATTTTGGCCTTCATTGTGGTATTACTATTGTTCACCGGAAGTGTCTTTATCTATAACTAGTTTATGTTCGTACAAGTAACAAAAGGAATCAAGGTCACCGTACAGACCACATTTGAGGGTACTTTTTTCAAGAACTATAAAATGCACTATGCCTTTGGCTACACCATTACCATTGAGAACATGAGCAAAGACCCAGTGCAGCTCATTGCCAGGCATTGGGATGTTTTTGATGCCTTGAAGGAGATGGAGACCATAGATGGTGAAGGAGTCATTGGTAGAAAGCCCGTGATCAAACCGGGCAAATCCCACACCTATAGTTCCGGTTGCTTGTTAGCCTCTCCGATTGGGGCCATGAACGGCTTTTACGAAATGGTGAACTTTACCACGTCGGAAGAATTTGAGGTAGAGATTCCCACCTTCAAGTTTGCCGCCCCATTTGCCATAAACTAATCCGTATCATTTTCTATTCGGTATTGGTTTCCTTACCTTTGGAGGAATTTTAAATCACATAAAAAACAACTCTATGGGAAAAGGATTTTTTCAAGTTCCAACCGCATATAACGAACCGGTTAAAAGCTATGCCCCTGGCTCCCCAGAACGCGAGGAAGTACTCAAGGTCTACAAGAATTATTACAACGGTCAGGTAGAGGTTCCACTTTATATTGGTTCCGAGGAAATCAAGACGGGAAATACTAAACCCATGTCGCCTCCACACGAGCACAAACATGTGGTGGGCCACTATCATACTGCCGATAAGAAACATGTGGAAATGGCCATTGCCAATGGTTTGGAAGCCCGTAAACAATGGGCCAACCTACCATGGGAACAACGTGCTGCCGTTTTCTTGAAAGCTGCGGAGCTTTTGGCGGGTCCCTACCGTGCCAAGATCAATGCTGCTACCATGATGGCACAATCCAAGACCATTCACCAAGCCGAAATTGATGCCGCCTGTGAGTTGATCGACTTTTTACGATTCAATGTGGAATTCATGTCCCAGATTTATGGTGAGCAACCTGAATCCGCCGAAGGCATCTGGAACCGTGTGGAATACCGCCCATTGGAAGGATTTATATACGCCATTACCCCCTTCAACTTTACGGCCATTGCGGGTAACCTTCCTGCCAGCGCCGCCATGATGGGGAACGTAGTGGTCTGGAAACCCAGCGATAGCCAGGTATTCTCCGCCAAAGTGATCATGGATGTTTTCAAAGAAGCTGGATTGCCAGATGGTGTGATCAACATGGTCATGGGAGACCCTGTCATGATTTCCCATACAGTGCTTTCAAGCCCAGACTTTTCTGGTCTTCATTTCACTGGATCCACATTTGTCTTCAAGGAGCTTTGGAAACAAATCGGAAATAATATCCATAGTTATAAGACCTACCCCAGAATAGTTGGGGAAACCGGTGGTAAGGATTTCATTATTGCACACCCCTCCGCCAAACCAAAACAAGTGGCCACTGCCATTACCAGAGGTGCTTTTGAACTTCAGGGACAAAAATGTAGTGCCGCTTCACGGGTCTATCTTCCAAAATCAACTGCAAGTGAAATTTTGGAATTGGTAAAGGCAGATCTTGCTTCCTTCAATAAGCCTGGATCTCCAGAAGACATGAGTAATTTTGTTACAGCGGTGATCCATGAAGGTTCTTTTGATAAATTGGCCAAATACATCGACCAAGCAAAGGCCGATAAAGAAGCCGAGATCATTGCAGGAGGAGGTTATGACAAGTCCGTGGGATACTTTGTGGAACCCACTGTAATCTTGACAACAAATCCAACATATGAAACCATGTGCACTGAATTGTTCGGTCCTGTGGTCACAGTTTACGTGTATGAGGACGAGGATTGGAGCAAAACCTTGAAATTGGTAGATGGTACTTCAGAATACGCCTTGACCGGCGCTGTGCTTTCCACTGACAGATATGCGATTGATGAAGCTACCAAAGCGCTACAAGATTGTGCGGGCAACTTCTACATCAATGACAAACCCACCGGGGCCGTTGTAGGCCAACAACCTTTTGGAGGTGCCAGAGCATCCGGAACCAATGACAAGGCCGGTTCTGCCCAAAACTTGTTGCGTTGGGTTTCACCGAGGTTGATCAAAGAAACCTTTGTTTCTCCCGAAGATTATCG
>JAGQZL010000331.1 GCA_020434915.1 Allomuricauda sp.
GCTCCCAATACACCAACTTTTAACATACTGTCTGTTTTTGTCAAAAATACGGATATGATGGCACTCTTCCATAAAAATTAGAAGGGAACTGGCGGATAATTTCTGCGGAACTTTTTAAATTCGTGAACCAGACCAACAACCATGAAGGATACGCTTAAGCATAGGGGAATGCGCAACAAATTGGCCGAGATTGTTGCAGCCAAAGGGATTACGGACAAAAAGGTATTGAGTGCCATCAAGACCATTCCCAGACACTTGTTTTTGGATAGTAGTTTTGAAGACCATGCCTATCAGGACAAGGCTTTTCCCATAGGAGCGGACCAAACAATTTCCCAGCCCTATACCGTGGCATTCCAAACCGAGCTGCTACAAGTAAAACCTAATGACAAGATTTTGGAAATAGGAACGGGGAGTGGTTACCAAACCGCAGTCTTGTTGCATTTAAAGGCCAGGGTGTACACGATAGAACGACAGCAGGAACTTTTCAAAAGCACCAGGTTGTTCTTCAACAAGATGAACTACAGGCCCAAGAAGATGATTTTTGGAGACGGTTACAAAGGTTTGCCCGAAGAGGCCCCATTTGATGGTATTATCGTTACGGCTGGGGCACCTGAAGTTCCCAAAGCATTGTTGTCCCAGCTAAAGGTAGGGGGCAGATTGGTGATTCCAGTAGGTGTGGATGAACAAGTGATGACCTTGTACGTGCGTAAATCTGAAAAGGAGTTTGAGAAAAAGGAGTTGGGTGCTTTCCGGTTTGTTCCCTTGTTGGAGGACAAAAATTAGTTGTTAAAGCTCTTTTTGACCCGGGAAAGGTTTCTTTTATTGTCCCGGTCTTTCATAGTTTCCCGTTTATCGTACAATTTTTTACCCTTGGCAAGACCGATGTTCATTTTGGCCAACCCACGATCGTTGATGAACAGATTAAGCGGAATAATGGTTAGCCCAGTGGTGGTTACTTCTTTCCGCAGTTTTTTAAGTTCCCTTTTGTTCAGAAGTAGTTTGCGTTCCGCTTTCGGTTTATGGTTGTAGTAGCTTCCGTGGCTATATTCGTCCACCTGCATATTGATTACGAAAAGTTCGCCTTTGTCATTAAATTCGCAAAAGCTTTGGGAAATATTGGCCTTCCCCAAACGAATCGATTTAATTTCGGTACCGCCCAGCACAATTCCTGCGGTATAAGTATCCAAAATTTCGTAATCGAAACGGGCCCTTTTATTCTTTATGTTGATATTTTGTTGCATTGTGGACAAAAATATAAACTCTTAGCCAAGAAAATTGTAATGTTATGGTAGATTTTACGAATATGAACAAAACCCAACGTATGAAACGTGTTTTTTTGATTGGAATTTTCTTTTTGGCCCTTGCTTGTAATGAAAAGCCTCCAAAACCATTGACGGCTCAAGAGATTGTGGACAAGTCCATTGAGGAGAGTGGTGGATTGAACTATGAAAAGAATGCAACTTCCTTTGTTTTTAGGGACAAGAAGTATGTTTCGGAAAATGTCCAGGGCAAAAAGGTATTGAAGCGAATTTTTGAATTGGATTCCACTCAGATTATGGATGTCAAGAACGGCAATGACTTTGAACGCTATATGAATGATTCGTTGGTTGCCGTACCCGATACCATGGCCGTTAAATATGCCAATTCCGTGAATTCCGTCCATTACTTTGCCAGATTGCCCTATGGGTTAAATGATGGGGCCGTGAACAAGGAACTTTTGGGAAAGGAGATAATTGGGGATAAGGAATACTACAAAATCAAGGTGACTTTTAATCAACAAGGCGGGGGAGATGATTTTGATGATATTTACCTGTATTGGATTGATATTGAAACTTTTAAACCTGAATATTTGGCGTATGACTTTCAAGTAAATGGAGGTGGGCAACGTTTTCGTAAAGCCTATAACGAACGGTATGTAAATGGTATCCGGTTTGTAGATTATGAAAACTATAAACCTAAAAACGAGGGAACGGATATCTTGCAAATTGGTTTGCTTTTTGACAAAGGCGAGCTGGAATTACTCTCCAAAATTGAATTGACAGACATTACCGTAACTCCCAATTAATCCATTTTTAGACGGATGTCGGTGGGCGTACCATCAATGATTCGGACAATGAAGAGACTGCTATTGTCAGAGTCATCCATAAACTCGTACTTTTCCATTCCAATCATTTTATTCACCAACACGGGAGTGGTGTTGCTATGTCCGACTACCAAAACATTTTTCCCTTCATTGACTAATTTAAACTCCTCAATGTCCAATGAATTTGGGTCGTAATACTTCACGTCGATGTCTTTTTTGACCGAAGTAGGGGCCGCTGTCATGGAGGTGCGCTCGTAATTGGTGGAGTATATGGCATCCAAGTGAATGGGGTCGAAAACTTCTGCCCAACGAATAGCCCTGTCCAATCCATCTTGGTTCAGTTCTGGGTCGGGATTCTCAGGATCGGTCCTGTCTTTTTCAGCGTGTCGTATAAAATAGAACGTGGAGATAACTGGCTCAACATTGGTGTCTTTCTTACAGCTGCTGATACTTCCAATGATTAAAATTACAAGGGCAATCAATGGTCTGATGGTTCGCATAATCGAAATATAAGGGTTCCCGAAGTTTAAAAGTAACGCTTAATTTTTATTTTTTGGTATGTGGGGCTGTGTATAAAACCTTGGAATGGTTGCTTGGATGGACAATGTTTTTGAAAAAGTGGCCAAAGGAAAACAAATCAACTAAGGGATTTATTTAGGTTAAATCACTTTTTAATTTCCTGTTTCACCAAAAATTCCAGATAGGTAAGGGTATTGATCAAATACTTTCGGTCACGGGTCATGGAACTCATGGCAATGGCTCCCTG
>JAGQZL010000332.1 GCA_020434915.1 Allomuricauda sp.
CAAGACCTTGTTTTTGAGGATTATGTAACTTTAGTTACATTTTTTTTTTTTTTTCCTCAATATTTTACAAGGAAAAATTAACTAAAGCAAACCATGAAATCACATTATCAAATATTGATCATTGGGGGTGGAACTGCAGGAATCATGACCGCAGCCCAATTATTGAGGAAGGACAAGAAACTGGATATCGCCATCATTGAACCTTCCGAAACACATTATTATCAACCTGCATGGACCTTGGTGGGGGCAGGAGCGTATGATTTTAAGAAGACCGCCAGGCCCATGGCAGAAATAATGCCAAGCGGGGTGGATTGGATCAAAGACAGGGCCAAAGGCTTCCAGCCTGAGCAAAATACTGTTTCCACAGAAAGTAGTGGGGACATCACCTACGATTTTTTGGTCGTTGCCCCTGGATTGGTCATGGAGCCCAGCATGATCAAGGGACTCCCAGAAGCTTTTGAAAAAGGAATCGCCTGTAGCAATTACATAGACCCGGAATTTACCTGGGAGACCATTAGGAACTTCAAAAGTGGGAACGCTTTATTTACGCAACCCACCACGCCGATCAAATGCGGAGGTGCCCCCCAAAAAATAGCCTACTTGGCAGCAGACTATTTCAGGAAAAATGGGTTGAAGAATAAAACCAACGTCATCTTTGCCACACCGGGAACGGTAATTTTCGGGGTGAAGGAGATTCGCGAAACCTTGATGAAGGTCATTGATCGATACGGTATTCATTTTAAACCCTTTTATGCCCCAAAAGAAATTGATGTGGAAAACCGAATTCTCCACTTCAACCATACAGCCCCAGAAGAGAACCGTTGTATCATTAATGAGGATAATGAGTTGGGGGAACAAATGGTAGGTGACATTGATATCAGCGTACCTTTTGATATGCTACATTTGGCCCCACCACAGGCAGCACCCAAATTTGTCAGGGATTCTGTGTTGGCCAATGCTTCAGGTTGGTTGGATGTGGACCATTATTCCATGCAGCACAACAAATATGGGAACGTTTTTGGGCTAGGGGATGTAGCCGCATTGCCAACAGCAAAAACCGGAGCCGCTGTCAGAAAGCAGGTACCAGTGGTAGTGGATAATATCCTTAAGTTGATGGCGCAGAAAACTGCCGATAACAAATCCTACAATGGATATTCTTCATGTCCATTGGTAACAGGTTATGGTAAAATGACCTTGGCCGAATTTGATTACAATAACAACTTTATACCCGATCCAAAATTGAAACGAATGTTGGTGTTCAACAGTGATAAGGAACACTGGAGACTTTGGATGTTAAAGAAATATGGACTTCCCAACCTATATTGGAACAAGATGATGAAAGGTAAAAATGTTTAATTTAAGGGAAGTTTCAGGAGGATTAGCATGAGAATTATCATGTTTTAAAGTTAGCGTAGCCTTTATTTTTGGGTCTAATTAAAACCAATACATTGTGAAAGCACTTAATATTATTCCGCTGGTATCCTGGGAGAACGGCATCTGGATGATTGGATTGTTCGCCCTTGTGGTCATTGTCCTGGTCGGTGCAGTTTTGGCCCTGATGAACAGCGGTAGCGATAAGAAATAGGAGATTCTCCATTTATAAAGTTTAGCACGGTAAACCTGTTTTATCGTGTTAAAACTTTGTTTTTTGTAACATGGGTAACCTAAAATGATTGTTTTCAGGACTACTTTTGGTGCAAAATCTCATTCATGGAAACGGAAATACTCGCCCGTATTCAATTTGCCTTCACAGTAGCCTTCCATTACATTTACCCACCACTAAGTATAGGTCTGGGATTGCTGTTGGTCATTTTTGAAAGCAGTTACATCAGGACCAAAAAGGAAATCTATCACAAATTGGCCCGTTTCTGGACCAAGATTTTTGCCCTCACCTTTGGTATAGGGGTGGTCACGGGAATTGTTATGGAGTTTGAATTTGGGACCAACTGGGCTGTATACTCTCGGTACGTTGGGGATGTGTTCGGCAGTGCCCTTGCTGCGGAAGGTATTTTTGCCTTTGCTTTGGAAAGTGGCTTTTTGGGCATCTTGTTGTTCGGATGGAACCGGGTAAAACCTTGGGTACATCTCGTATCTACCATTGGGGTATTCCTAGGATCCATGTTCTCCGCCATTTGGATTGTGGTGGCCAATAGTTGGCAACAAACCCCTGCAGGATTTCATATTGTGGGCGAAGGAATGGACGCAAGAGCCGAGATCACCGATTTCTGGGCCATGGTGTTCAACCCTTCCAGTGTGGATAGGTTGACCCACGTTTGGCTTGGGGCTTTTTTGGCCGGGGCCTTTTTGGTTATGAGCGTGCATGCCTACTATCTCATAAAAGGAAAATACATTGAAATTTCTAAAAAGGCTTTCAAGATTGCCTTGGCAGTCGCTACCATTTTTTCATTGGGGCAATTGTTCACAGGGCACCAGTCCGCAGATGGAGTAGCCAAGAACCAGCCTGCTAAACTGGCGGCCTTGGAAGGGCATTTTGAAGCCTCCGCCCCTGCCGACATGTATATTTTAGGATGGGTAGACAAAGAGAATCAAGAAGTGACAGGATTAAAAGTTCCGGGAGGTCTATCCTTTTTACTCGATTATGACTTTGAAGCCCCGGTGACCGGACTTAATGCCTTTCCAGAAGATGAACGTCCATCGCAAGTGAATGCCGTATTCCAATTTTACCACATTATGGTGGCCATTGGAATGGCACTCATATTCCTGACCCTGTTTGCCAGTTTTCTGTGGTGGCGGGGGAAACTCTTTCAAAAGAAATGGTTGCTCTGGACCTTTGTTTTTGCTGTATTCCTGCCCCAGATTGCCAATCAGGTAGGGTGGTTT
>JAGQZL010000333.1 GCA_020434915.1 Allomuricauda sp.
CATCAATCATACTCCTAGGCTCAAAAAGATGCATAAATCTAGTAATTGGTATAATACAATTTTATACAGTGTAAAATATTTGGACATTTTTTGTATAAAATTTTTACACTATCTTTTCAAATTAAATCAAAAATATATTTTATAATATTGAATATCAGCCATTTATGATTTTGGCACAAGAATAGCCAATACTTTGGCACAGGATATACCATATGAACCTTAAAACATACATTACAAGCCTATTTTTTCTAACTGCTCTGGTTGGGTTTTCACAAGAAACTTGGACGTTGGACGAGTGTGTTGCCTACGCCATTGAGCACAATTTACAAGTAAAGAATACCAACTACAACAACGATTCCAGCAAAGAAAGTTACAGACAGTCCATTCGGAACCTGTTGCCATCGGTCAGTGGATCCACCGGTTATACCATCAACTATGGTAGGACCGCCGACCCCAATACCAACGATTACGTAAACACAGAGTTCTTTAGCAACAATTATTCTGTTGGAGCCAGCTTGGATTTATTCAACGGGTTTCAAAAATTGAACAGCATCAGGGCTTCCAAATTCATTTATAAGGCAACCCAGGAAGATGTGCTACAGGAAAAATTTTTGTTGGCCTTCAGGGTGATGAGCGCTTTTTACGATATCAAATTTTACGAAGGGCTCGTCTCCAACTCTTTGGAGCAACTGGAAATTTCCCAAGGCAATTATGATTTGGTAAAAAAACAAGTGGATTTGGGCATGATGGCCGGTGCCGACCTATACGAAGCTGAATCCAACTTGCTGGGAGACAAACTTCTGGTGACCCAGAACAAAAATTTGTTGGCCAATGCCAAACTCATCCTGCTTCAGGAAATGAACCTCAACGAAGAATCCGATATTACCCTCCAGGAAACTTTGGATCCCGTCTCCTCAGAATCTGAGGAAGACATGGTCTTGGATTCCCTCTACCAAACTGCGAGAGGATTTGTACCACTGGTGAAGTCTCAGGAATACCGGGTGAATGCCGCTAAAAAACAGTTGCAGGCCACTAGAGGGACCTTACTGCCATCCCTATCATTGGTCGCCGGATATTCCACCGGGTATTTTGAGACCCAAACAGATGGCGAGGGAAACATCATCCCCTTCAAAACCCAGTTCAACGACAACGCCTCCAAGTATGTTGCCGCACAGCTGAGCATCCCGATCAGCAATGGCTGGTCTGCACACTCGCGTGTAAAACAACAGAAAATTGCCTATATGCAGGCCAAGAACAATTTAAAAATACAGGAACAAGAGTTGTTCAAGCTGTTGCAGCAATTGGTTCAGGATAACCAATCCTTTATGGCAGAATACGAACAAAGCACGCAAAAGGTAAAAGCCCAGGAACTTGCCTTTACCATTGCACAAAAAAGATACGAGAAAGGTCTCATCAATGCCTTGGACCTTTTTCAGGCAAAAAACCTATACGGCATTGCACAGAATGAAAACTTGCAGGTAGGCCTAAAGCTGAAAGTGAACCAGAGCACCATTGATTTTTACAACGGACTACCCATTTTTAATATCAACTAAAAACAACCATGGATATACAATTAGAAAAAAAGAAAGGACTTAAACCAAAGCATTACGGCTACATCGCATTGGGCATTTTGCTCGTGTTCGTAGGTTGGAAATTGATCTTTGCAAGCTCCATGTCCACCTTCAGGACCGAAAAAGATCGGCTTTCCATTTCCTCGGTAACCGATGGAAAGTTCGATGATTATATTACCATCAATGGTAATGTGGCCCCCATTGCCACCATCTATATGGATGCCTACGAAGGCGGACGAGTCTCGGAGAAGCTTATTGAAGAAGGCTCCATGGTGAAGAAGGGGGACATCATCCTTAGATTGGAGAACATGGCGTTATACGAACAGATCTTGGCCAGTGAAAGTAACTTGGCCTTGAAACAAAACGACCTTCGTTCCACCAAGCTCACCTTTGATTCCAGACAGGTGGAAGGGAAAAAATCCTTGGCTACGGCGCAATACGATTTGCAAAGATCTGAACGAAACTTTGAGCAAAATCAAGAGTTGTATAAGGATGAGTTGATTTCCAAGGAAGTATACCTAAAAGCTAAGGAAGACTACGAATTGGCCCAAAAGCAATATGAGATTGTAAAGCTACAGACCGAACAGGACGACCAACTACGCGAGACCTCCCTAAAAGGGTTGGACACCGATTTGGACCGCATGCACAAGACCCTTTCCATGGTGTACGAACGTTTAGACCACCTAAATGTACGTGCCCCTGCAGATGGACAATTGGGATTTTTGGATGCCGAGATCGGGCAAAACATCCAGCAAGGCCAACGAATTGGACAGATCAACGTACTTACCGATTTTAAAATTGAAGCGGATATTGACGAACACTACATTGACCGTGTAAAGAGAGACCTTTCCGCAACCTTGGAACGAAACGGAAACGAATATATGTTGCGAGTGCGTAAGGTGTACCCAGAGGTTAGGAATGGAAGGTTCCGTGTGGATCTTGTCTTTGTGGATGAAAAACCGGAGACCATCCGGGCCGGACAAAGCTATAACATCAGATTACAGCTGGGCGAATCCAACGATGCCCTGTTGTTGCCTAAAGGTGGCTTTTTCCAAAGTACGGGTGGCCAATGGGTGTTCGTTGTGGACCCTAGTGGCAACGAGGCTATCAGGCGCAATGTGCGATTGGGAAAACAGAACTCAAGATATTATGAGGTCCTTGAGGGGCTTCAACCGGGAGAACAGGTAATCACCAGCAACTATGACAGTTTTGGTGATGCCGAACGGATTGTTTTAAAATAATCCGGGTGTAACAGCAATCAAAAAAA
>JAGQZL010000334.1 GCA_020434915.1 Allomuricauda sp.
ATTTATGACCAAATGTGCTTGGCCTGCCATAGAGTGGGTAAAAAATTTATAGGCCCTCCACCCAATGGGGTATTGGAACGAAGGACGCCGGAATGGATCATGAACATGATCTTGAACCCCCAGGAAATGGTACAACAGGATCCCCTGGCCAAAGACTTGCTCCAAGAGTTCAACGGATCGCCCATGTCCAACCAAGGGTTGACCGAAGAGCAGGCTCGCGCCATACTTGAATACTTCAGGACATTAAATTAAACCATATGAAATCAACCATTAAACTCAGTACCCTCGGGCTGACCTTATTGCTTGCGATTCACGTCGGTTGTAAGGATAGGGCCCAGAATGAAACAACCGGCCCTGACACAAATGCATCCGAAGCCATAATGGAGAGCAACAAAGGACAGGCCTTTATCGAAGATGACGAATCCACTCCCAACGTACTTCAGATTGCCATTGGTTCCCCTGACCATAGTACACTGGTGGCAGCGGTCCAAGCTGCCCAACTGGAGAATGCCCTGGTCAACGCAGGACCTTTGATGGTATTTGCCCCAACCAATGAAGCCTTCGATGCATTGCCGGCAGGCACCGTGGAAGATCTTTTAAAACCAGAGAACAAAGAGGCTTTGGCCAACATTCTTAAATACCATGTAACTCCCGGCAACTATTCCAAGGACTTTTTGAAGAAATTCAAAAAACTGGGGCAGGCCAACAACCAAGATGTCCCCGTGGAAGTAAAAGGTGACGATGTCTTTGTCGGAGGGGCCAAGATCATCGCCAGTGTACCTGCAGGAAATGGGATTGTCCATGTCGTGGACAAGGTCATCCTCCCTCCTGCCCAATAACTGATTAACACCAATAAAACGAATAAATCCTAACACAATGAAAGTAAAACACCATTTGATACTGACCTTGGGAACGGCCTTGACGCTGGCTTCCTGTGGACAGCAGAACCAAAGTTCGAACGGGGCCCTGTCGTCCAGTGCCGCCGAAAAAGTCTATGTAGCTCCTGGGGAACAGGATGAATTTTACGCCTTCCTTTCTGGGGGATATAGTGGTAACCTTACCGTTTACGGATTGCCATCCGGGCGGATGTTCAAGGAAATCCCTGTATTCTCGCAGTTCCCTACATCGGGATACGGCTATTCCGAAGAGACAATCCCCATGTTGAACACCTCCCATGGATTTGTGCCCTGGGATGACCTGCACCACCCTGATATTTCCCAGACCAACGGAGAATTGGATGGAAGATGGATTTTTGTGAACGGGAACAATACCCCCCGTATCGCTAGGGTGGACCTAAGCACCTTTGAGACTGCGGAGATCATCGAGGTTCCCAACAGTGCAGGGAACCACAGTTCCTCATTCATTACGGAAAACACCGAATATGTGGTGGCAGGTACCCGTTTTGCCGTACCCGTGCCCCAACGGGACATGTCCATCAGTGAATATAAAGGCAACTTTAAAGGTGCCCTTACATTTATCAGTGTAGATCCCGAACATGGCCACATGGCCATCAAGTTCCAATTGTTGATGCCGGGCTTCAACTATGACCTTTCCCACCCAGGAAGGGGCAAGTCCCATGGCTGGTTTTTCTTTACCACCTATAATACTGAAGAGGCCAATACCCTTTTGGAAGTGAATGCTTCCCAAAACGACAAGGATTTCATCGCGGCCATCAATTGGAAAAAGATCGAAGAATATGTGAACAACGGTGGAGGCACCAAAATGCCGGCCAACTATGCACACAACGTGTATGATGAGCATTCCCATACCGGGACAACGACCATGAAGGATGAAGTACTTACCGTGGACCCCACCAAGGTTCCCGGTGCCGTATTTTTCCTACCGACACCAAAATCCCCCCATGGCTGCGACGTAGACCCGACCGGACAGTATATCATTGGTAATGGTAAGCTTTCTGCTGATTTGACCGTACATTCTTTTGATAAAATGATCGCTGCCATTGAAGGGGAGAAATTCGATGGGGAAGCCTATGGCATTCCAATTTTGAAGTTTGAGGATGTCTTGGCCGGACAGGTTAAAAGTGGAGGTCTTGGCCCACTGCACACCGAATTCGATGGTAAGGGCAATGCCTACACCACATTCTTCATCTCTTCGGAAGTCGTAAAATGGCAGTTGGGAACCTGGGAGGTTATCGACAGAAAACCCACCTATTACTCTGTGGGACACTTGATGATTCCCGGGGGTAATTCCAGAAAGCCATTTGGCAAGTACGTTGTGGCCATGAACAAGATTACCAAGGACCGTTATTTGCCCACTGGTCCTGAGATGGAGCATTCCGCGCAGATCTATGATATTTCCGGGGATAAAATGGAATTGATCTATGATTTCCCTACCCATGGGGAACCCCATTATGCAGCAGGATGTCCAGCGGAGCTTTTGGCCCCAAGGTCACAAAAAATCTACCGTTTGGACGAAAATAGGCACCCCTATGCAGTCACTACAGCGGATGGGTCCAAAGTGGTCCGGGATGGCAACGAGGTACATGTTTATATGTCTACCATACGTAGCCACTTCACACCGGACAACATCGAGGGTATCAAGGTAGGCGACAAGGTCTATTTCCATATCACCAACCACGAACAAGATTTTGATGTGCCCCACGGATTTTCCATCCTGGGCCAAAACACCTCCGAGCTATTGATCATGCCCGGACAGACCAAAACATCCGTTTGGGAACCCAAGCAAGTTG
Source organism: Allomuricauda sp. (assembly GCA_020434915.1). Taxonomy (GTDB): domain Bacteria; phylum Bacteroidota; class Bacteroidia; order Flavobacteriales; family Flavobacteriaceae; genus Flagellimonas. Next base: position 2,711 of record JAGQZL010000334.1, read on the forward strand.
GGGTATGGCCCTTCTATTGTACAGATTTCTGTTCTGCTTTGCACCAAGAGATGCAAGGATATGTCAGGGTCTCCCCTGCCAATTCCAACGTGGAACTGAAATGGTCCCTCGGTGAGTGATTCGGATT
>JAGQZL010000335.1 GCA_020434915.1 Allomuricauda sp.
GACACCAAAAGCCACAAGCAAATCGAGTTTCAGTTGAAAGAGACCAAAAGCGTGTCCCCCATTGTTTCAACTTCCAACCGGTTTAAAGTGGTAACCCTTGGAAGCCTTACCATTGCAGGCAAAACAAATGCGGTGGAAATCACCTTTAACCTTACTGTTCAGGATGGGAAAGTGACCTTGGTTGGCAAACAGCCCTTAAAAATGACAGATTACGGGGTAGAACCTCCCAAAGCACTCTTGGGGACCATCAAAACAGGGGATGAAATAGAGGTTCATTTTAACACCATATGGAATTAATTCAAACACCAAATATTAAATATCAATTTATCAAATACTCAACTAAAAAATCCAAAACAATGAGAAAATATGTAAAACACGGATTACTGGCTGCTTTATTTCTTGCAGGCCTGATGGGATACTCCCAAAACCGTCAACTGGACAATTATCGTGAACCCGATAAAAATGGCATCAACGTTTTTGAAAGCCCAAAAGATACAGCGCTTACCTTTGATGGTGTGAAAGTTAGGGTAGGGGGTTCCTCTACGTTACAGTTCCAAGCCTTGGACCATGAGAACTCTGGCGCAGTGGAATTGATAGAAATTGGGGATAACTTTAACTTGGCAACCGCCAACTTGGATTTGGACGTGGCCTTGGCCAAAGGGGTTCGTATGCACCTAAGAACTTATCTTTCTTCCAGACACCACCCAGAGCCCTATGTAAAGGGAGGGTACTTCCAAGTGGATAATTTGGATTTCATCAGCCCAGGATTCTTGGAAGAAGCCATGAAATATTTGACCGTTAAGGTAGGACACATGGAAAATAACTATGGTGATGCCCATTTTAGAAGATCGGATAACTCGCAGGCCATTTACAACCCATTTGTGGGTAACTTGATCATGGATGCCTTTACCACAGAGGTAGGTGGTGAGGTGTACTTCAGGAAGAATGGTTTCATCGGAATGTTCGGTTTGTCCAATGGTAAATTGAACCAAGCTGTGAACAATCCCGGTACAACTGGTGCGTCCATATTGGCCAAATTGGGATATGACGGACAATTGAACGAAGACTTCAGATTGCGTATCACAGGTTCCTTGTACAGCACTGGAAAATCTGGCCGTGTATACTTGTACAGCGCCGACCGTTCTGGTTCTAGATACTATTTGGTCATGGAAGATGTGGACGCATCAGCTTCTAGCAACTTTAGATCAGGTAGGTACAACCCAGGAATGAACAACGAGATTACTTCTTTTATGATCAACCCTTTCTTGAAGTACAAAGGATTGGAGTTTTTCGGAACTTTTGAAACTGCCAAAGGTAAAACCGATGCAGAGACCGATAAGAGAACTGCCACACAATTGGCTGGCGAGTTGATCTATAGGTTTGGCAACAATGAGAATTTTTACCTAGGTGCCCGGTACAATACCGTAGATTCTGAAGATCCTTCCGGTTCTGACATTACCATCAACAGAACCCAATTGGGTGCTGGGGTATTCTTGACCAAGAATATCTTGACCAAAATTGAATATGTGAACCAAACATATGATGGATACGATACCACAAGTATCTTCCATGATGGAAAATTTAATGGGGTTTTGTTGGAAGCTGTCATCAGTTTCTAGGGAATCCATTGGTTTTAATGACAGGGGCCCAAGATCCACTTGATCTTGGGTCCTAAAATCAAAAAAATTGTACCTTTAATAGTATGCTACCCACAATTACAAATACCATTAAAAGTATATCCCTACTAGTTCTTGTTCTGGTCGGAAACCTATTTTCAGAGCCAGAAAGAAAGACCACTGTTTGGGTTGCTCCGGATAGTGAGGTGGTTATTTCGGGGACAACCAATGTCAATACCTTTACCTGCAAATACAACCTGGAGGAACTGAAAGTACCCATTCGATTGGTGTATGATGAAAAAGTCGAGCAAATCATATTCAGAAATGCAAGGCTAAAATTGGCCAATGATTGTTTTGACTGTGGAGGGAGGGGCATCAACAAAGATTTTAGGGAACTTCTAAAAACCGAAGAACACCCACAAGTAGAACTCAAATTGCTTCACGTAGACCCGCCAAAACCAGATGACCAAAAGATTGGGGTTGGAATGGAAATCAAGATTGCCGGGGTAACCCGTCAATATGAAACCCAATTGAATTGTGAGCAAAAATCCGGAATCTGTGTGGATGGTTCGCTCATGCTCCAACTCAGTGATTTTGGATTGGAACCCCCTCGGAAAGTTTTGGGAATGGTGAAGGTAGACAATGAAATAAAAGTAAAATTGGCTTTACGGTTCAAGGAAATTTAAATATTGGTACTCTTGGATTTAAAATCCGTTGGCACAAACAGGGGCCAGCGGATTTTTTTATTTAATGGAAGCATAGCAAAGCAATCCCAGAAGTTGTATTTGTAACAGAATGATTTATGGATTTGGGATATGCTACATGGATCACATATTATCCAATAAAGCACTATATTGTAATACTATTTCAAACCTCAATTAACAAACAAACGATAATGAAGACAAAATTTCTACCAAAATGGGCCTTGGGTATTATCTGTGGCCTGTTTCTATCATCTTTCGCAACCGATTTAAAGGCGCAGGATAAATTTGGCGGACTGGCCCTATATACCGTTAGGGACAATATGGGTGAAGATGCCAGGGGCACTTTGGAGAAGGTGGCTGAAGCCGGCTATGCCTATGTGGAGGCCGCTGGCTATAATGAAGGTAAGTTTTATGGCATGGAGCCTTTGGAATTCAAAGCCTATTTGGAAAGTCAAGGATTGAAGCCGGTTAGTACCCACATGGGAATGGTAACGATGGAGAATGCA
>JAGQZL010000336.1 GCA_020434915.1 Allomuricauda sp.
CTGTGGATCTATGCTTTTGTGACCCTCATTTCCACCTTCACCATTTTGGCCGCGCTTTATGTGGTGACCGCCGGATTGTTCATGAACCTTTTCAACATAACATCCTTTGGAGCAGGTACCATCTCCCTGGGTCTGTTTATTTTCATTAGCCTGTTATTGATCATTGGAAAGTATCGGTTTTTGGAAAATTCATTGAAGGCCGTGATCACCGTTCTTTTTGTGGCTTTGTTGGTGACCACCATTCTCGTGTTGCAAAAAGGCACGGTTCCCGGTTCGGAATCCTTTCAACGGCCCGAAATATTTAATGGTGCTGGGATTCTGTTTCTAATTGGACTTGTGGGTTGGATGCCCACTGCAGTCGAGGCATCGGGTTGGGTGAGCCTCTGGGGCATGGAAAACCTGAAGACCATGAAAGAGAAGCCTTCCTTAAAAATAGCCATTCAAGAATTCAATGTTGGATACATTTTGACAGCCCTTTTGGCGGTTTTCTTCATGATCATTGGGTGGTTCACCTTGTATGGCACCGGAACGGAATTAAGTGGAAGCGCAGTAGTCTTTGCCGATCAATTGGTCAACCTTTTTACGGTGCATATCGGCAATTGGGCCTATATTTTCATTGCTGTGGCGGCGTTTGCCACCATGTTCAGCACCTGCATGACGGCCCATGATGCCATCTCCAGGGTAAGTGTGGATGTGCTTCAAAAACTATATCCGAAAAAATCGTTGTTCAAGAACAGGAATGCGTTTGCCGTCACGGTAATTTTAATGGCATTGATCAATTGGATGGTCATTACACTCTTCAGCGCCAATATGGGCAACTTGGTGGCGTTGGCCACCTTTGTGTCTTTTGTGTTGGCCCCCTTGTTAGGATGGATGAACCTAAAAACTGTGATGGGCAAGGATGTTCCTTTGGAACATAGGCCCAAACTGGGACTTCGCATACTCACCTACTCCGGTATGCTATTCCTTTCGCTGTTTGCACTGTATTATTGTTGGGAGTTGTTGGTCTAATTCAGTCAAAAAAGACATTGTCGTTGAGCACCACTACCAAAGAACGCTGGTTTTGTTTGTGCAGAGCGTCAATACAGAACACCCCATTGGCGCAGTTGTTCAAGATTTTTTCCTCTCCATAACCGATGGAATAAAGAATATTGGTTGCCGGCACTCCCTTGCTTACCAAATATTTTTTGATGGCATCTGAACGTCCTTGGGTAAGTCGATAGTTGAAAGAACTACCCCCTCGGCTATCCGTGTAGGTTTCAATGCGCAATTGGGCTTGGGGAAATTCCTTAACAAAGGCCGCAACTTTGTCAAGTTCAGCTTCTATTTCGGGAGATAATCGTGTCGTGGCAGTGGCAAAATAGAATTTATCCATCTTCACCACTTTTTTCCCTTCTTTTTCTTCCACCAAATCATCGTATTCGGCAATTTGGATATCATAGGCACCGTTGTCCAATGCATCTAGCTCCTCTTGACCCAATTTCTTTTCAAAAACGGAAAAACGTTCTTTGGTACTTTCCAACACTACCTGATTTTCCCAAGGCACCTCTATCCGATAGTTCCCCTTTTCATCAGAATACGTTTCGGCCAACAATTCACCTTGAGCGTTATAAAGGCGTACCGCTGCTTTTCCTACCATTGCCGAATTATCGTATGGTTTATAGATCTTTCCTTTGAGGGTCAGTGTACGTAACCCTGGTTTTTCAGCCACTTTAAAGCCATAAAGATCATCTTTTCCTTTTCCACCGGGACGGTTGGATGCAAAATATCCCAAAAGTCCTTTGTCTTCATTTCTAAGGATCAATCCAAAATCATCATAGGGGGTATTTATTCCCTTACCCAAGTTGATGGGAATCCCATAGCCGTCATCCTCTATGTTGGATTTGTAAATATCCATCCCTCCCAGACCGTAGAACACATCGGATGCAAAATAAAAGCTCCCCTCAAAAATATAGGGGGCCACCTCATTGCCCGGAGAGTTGATCCGAGGTCCAAGGTTGACAGGGGCAGACATGACCTGCCCGTTGTTAGTAAACACATAATAGAGGTCCGTTCCCCCATAGCCATCCTCAAAATCGGCGGCAAAATATAGCTTACCACTTGCATCATCGTAAAATGGATAGTAGAATGAAGTACTTAAATCCTTTAAAAGCAGCCTAAACTCGCCATCGATGGCCTGCATCCCTATGGCCAAAGCATTTTTTCCCTTGGGATCAAAGGTCAATTCGCCACCCTCGGTATTGGAAAGCACATAAAGTATTTTGTTCAATTTGCTGGAATAGTAGGGTGTTGCCTGATGGAACTTTGCTTTGGTAATCTGATGGAACGGCTGAATGCTAGTTACCTTACCATTAGGCTGTATCTTGGATTCATAGATTTTGAAATACCCTTCGTTTCCAGGCGCATACATGTTCTTTTTATCTTGGTCACGACCACTGGAAAACAGCAATTTGGAATCATAAAATGATGGCGCAAAATCGGTTTGTGGACTGTTGGATGCCAAATTGAAAATCTCATAGGTCAACCCGTCCGTAGACTCGCTCTGAAGCATCTGCTCGTTGAAATCCATGTTTTCCATCAGTTCTCTGGGAAAACTGGCCGACATGGTAGCCAAAAATGCTTCTTTTCTTTCCTTGTTAGATGTTTTTGAAAGACTTTGAAGCATTTTATTGTAATGAAACCCATCCATCAAGGTGTCCTTTTTGAACAACTCCAGGTAAGCCTCGGAAGCCTTCTCGTAGTTATCAACATTGAAATAGGAATCGGCCAAATTCAAAAATTGTTGTTTGGTC
>JAGQZL010000337.1 GCA_020434915.1 Allomuricauda sp.
CCAGACCATTTATGCAAAGCATGAAGGAGCCGTGGCCGCCCCAACAGCAGGACTTCACTTCTCCAAGCACCTGCTAAAGCGTTTGGAAATAAAGGGAATCGATTTTGCAGAAGTAACGCTTCACGTTGGGTTGGGAACCTTCAACCCTGTTGAAGTGGAAGATTTGTCCAAGCATAAAATGGACAGCGAGGAATTGGTCATTGATGAAAAAGCTACTGAAATTGTAAACAAGGCCAAAACCAATAAGAAGCGAGTATGTGCCGTGGGAACCACAGTGATGAGAGGTTTGGAAAGTGCGGTTTCTTCCGAGCAAACGTTGAACACTTTTGAAGGTTGGACCAACAAGTTCATCTTTCCTCCATACGATTTTAGCATCGCCAACTGTATGATCACCAACTTCCACTTGCCAAAATCAACCCTATTGATGATGGTTTCGGCATTTGCAGGCCATGATCTGATCAAAAAGGCATACAAACAGGCCATTCTGGAGGGGTATCGTTTCTACTCCTACGGAGATGCCATGTTGATTCTTTAAAAAATAAAAATCTAAATTGGAAAATCCCGTTCGGTTAAATGGACCAGCGGGATTTTTTCTTGACTATCTTTAAGTGGTGGAAATCCAGAAAAAGGACATACGCGCATTGACCAAGGAACAGCTCCGTGACTTTTTTGTGGAGCAAGGAGATCAGGCATTCCGTGGCAACCAAGTCTATGAATGGCTGTGGCAGAAGTCTGCCCATTCCTTTGATGCCATGACCAATATTTCCAAGGAGACCCGTCAGATGTTGGAGGATAACTTCGTGATCAATCACATTCGGGTAGACCAAATGCAGCGCAGTTCGGACGGGACCATCAAAAATGCGGTTCGTTTACACGATGGGTTGGTGGTGGAATCAGTCTTGATCCCTACCGATACAAGGACCACCGCCTGTGTGTCAAGTCAGGTGGGGTGCAGTTTGGACTGCAGGTTCTGTGCCACGGCACGAATGAAAAGGATGCGCAATCTGAATGCCGATGAAATCTATGACCAAGTAGTAGCCATAGACAATGAAAGCCGATTGTACTTTGACAGGCCGTTGAGCAATATCGTCTTCATGGGAATGGGAGAACCCTTGATGAACTACAACAACGTATTGAAAGCCATTGAAAAAATTACATCGCCTGAAGGGCTGGGTATGTCTCCCAAGCGAATTACGGTTTCCACTTCGGGAGTGCCCAAGATGATTAAGAAAATGGCTGACGAAGAAGTGAAGTTCGGATTGGCGGTTTCCCTTCATTCTGCTATTGATGAGGTTAGAATGGACATCATGCCGTTTAATGCTACCTTTCCTTTAAAGGATTTAAGGGAAGCATTGCAATACTGGTACGGCAAGACCAAAAACAGAATCACCTATGAGTATGTGGTCTGGAAGGGCATCAACGACACCCAAAAAGATGCGGATGCCTTGGTGAGATTTTGCAAGTTTGCACCTTCCAAAGTAAACCTTATTGAGTACAATCCTATTGATGATGGGGAATTTCAGCAAGCAGCGGAATCTGCGGTTGAAATGTACAAGAACACCTTGGAACTAAATGGCATTACAGTCACGGTCAGGAGATCACGGGGCAAGGACATAGATGCCGCTTGTGGACAATTGGCAAACAAACAATGATCAATTCTCAATGAACAATTTGCAATAATCAATTTTCAGGGCATTTTATTTTTTTCTTTCCCTAAACCCTAAACTTTCACCTTACCGATTATCGATGCTTTTAGGTCTGTATCTTAAAACTTCGATTTCATTCCACCAACTCTGTCATTTTCGCTACTTTTAGGCTTTCAAAACCAAACACCAAACCCGTTACGTTGAAAATCGTTTCGCAGATAAGGGAGCCCATAGAAAACGAGATGGAACTTTTTGAGGAGAAGTTCCTCAAATCCATGTCGTCCAAAGTGGCTTTGTTCAATAGGATCACCTATTACATAGTAAACCGGAAGGGCAAGCAAATGCGCCCCATGTTTGTTTTTCTCACCGCTAAATTGCTCAATGGGGAAGTAAATGAACGTACATATACCGGTGCTTCCATCATTGAGCTGATACATACAGCGAGTTTGGTACACGATGATGTGGTGGACGACAGTAACAAGCGAAGAGGCTTTTTCTCCATCAATGCCCTGTGGAAGAACAAAATTGCCGTTTTGGTAGGCGATTTTTTGTTCTCGAAAGGACTTTTGGTCTCTTTGGAGAATAAGGACTATGATTTACTCCATATCATCTCCAATGCCGTTCGGGATATGAGTGAAGGGGAACTCCTCCAAATTGAAAAGGCCAGACTGCTAGATATTACCGAGGATGTGTATTATGATATTATTCGCCAGAAAACCGCAACCTTGATCGCGGCTTGTTGTAGTATGGGAGCATGTTCCGTAAAACCAGATTCCGAAGAGGTGGAAACCTTCCGAAAGTTTGGGGAACTCTGTGGTATGGCCTTTCAAATAAAGGATGACCTTTTTGATTACGGAGCTGAAAAGATAGGAAAACCGACTGGCATTGATATCAAAGAGCAAAAAATGACCCTTCCGTTGATCTATGCCCTTAACAACAGTGACAGCGAGAAGAAAAAATGGTTGATCAACTCCATCAAAAAACACAACAAGGACAGAAAAAGGGTAAAGGAGGTGATTGCCTATGTCAAGGAAAAAGGTGGATTGGAATACGCGGTGACCAAAATGTTGGAATTCAAGGATGAGGCCTTGGCCATTTTGGATAAATACCCCGATTCCGAATACAAAAGTGCTCTCAC
>JAGQZL010000338.1 GCA_020434915.1 Allomuricauda sp.
ATTTATGGCAAATAGAAAAGCCACTAGTACTAAAACACGGGATTTGGGAGCCATGGTTAAGTAATTTGATTTGGTTATAGTCTGTATTCCTAACGGCAAAAGACCGTCAATATTTTATGGTATCAAAAATCATCGTTAGGGTACCAGTCCAGTTGCACTACTTTTATATTGGGATCACCTTGATTGACCAAGTCCTTGAACTTTGCCACATCACTAACGTCTGGACGACCTCTAAAATGATAGGGATACACTTCTTTAGGCTTGAATTCCAACACGGCATCCGCAGCACTTTCCACTGTCATGGTATAAGGTAAGTTCATACAAATAAAAGCCTTGTCAATATTTTTGAGCGCGCGCATTTCAGGAATATCTTCCGTATCACCTGAAAAATAGACACGCTTATCCCCAAAGGTAAGCACATAGCCATTGCCCCTTCCTTTTGTATGGAAATTAAGAGCCTCTTCCCTTAAATTGTACATGGGGATAGCCTCAACGGTAATTCCCGAAAATTCTTTGTTTTCACCATTGTTCATAACAACCACAGGGGAACTAAAATCTTCGGGGATTTGGTCGGCCACGGCCTTCGGGGCAATAATGGTTGCCTTTACAGAATCCAATTCTTGAAGTGTTTCCAAGTTAAAATGGTCACCGTGTATATCCGTGATCAAAACTAAATTAGGGGATGGTTGCCCATCGAAAGCGGCTTTACCTCCCACGGGATCCATATAAAGGACAATACCATTCCATTCCAATACGGCGGTGGCATGCTCTATGGGAGTGATTTTTACTTCGGTTGGTGCTTCCATAACCACTGCATCAGCGGTCGATTCAACAGCTTCTTGCTTGTTTTCTTTTTGCTTACAGGCCATAATCAATACCATGGCCATGCCGATTAGAATCAAATTTCTTTTCATACTATTTTTTGTGAGACCCTTAAAAATAAAGGATATCGGGAAGAAATCAATTTTTTTCAACCATAATTTTGATCCAAAAAATCCAAATCTGCATCTGAAGCGTATATAAACCAAACACGATTGATTAAAAACCTTAAACGAGAATCAATTAAAACAAGAAATTATGACTGAAGCAAAAAATAATAACGGTTTAAAAGTAATTGCCGGATTGTTGGGTGTTGTTCTTTTGGGAACCATCATTTACACTGTGAGTCTATATCAAGATAAGAAAAAGACCACTGAGGCTCTTACACAAGAAAAGGAAATTGTTGTCAATGATTTGAACAACTTGAAATCAGAATACGACAAAGCCATTTTGGAAAGCAATGCCACCAATGAGGAATTGGTTGCCGCAAGGGACAACATTGCAAAATACATCGATTCTGTACAAGGTATGAAAGCTGATATTGCCACACTTTCCCGTTACAGAAGACAGGTAAGCGTTTTGAAGGCCGAAAGAGAGAAATTGTTGAAGCAAGTAGATTCTTTGACACAATCCAACAGTTTATTGGCCATGCAAAGGGACAGCACATTTGTTGAGTTGGAAAAACAAACCGTATTCAACGATTCTTTGATCGTACAGAACACTCAATTGGCCGATGCCGTTGAAAGAGGTTCTGCCCTTAACCTTTCCGTAATCAGTGTTGACGCTGTAAAAGAAAGAACCAGCGGTAAATTGGTATCTACTTCCAGAGCCCGTGCCACTGACAAACTTAAAGTATGTTTTACCGTAGCTAGCAATACTATTGCCGAAGCTGGTGACAGAGAGTTTTATATTGAAGTATTGGGGCCTCAAGGCAATGTAATTGGTGAAGGTGTTACTAAAACAACCGAAGAAGGAGCTTCCATTACCTACAGCAAAGGAACCAATTTCTACTATGAAAATGATGCCTTGGATGTATGTGACTACGTAAACAAACCTGCTGGTGATTACCAAAAAGGAAACTACATGGTAAATGTATATGACAGCAAGTTGAAATTGTTGGGTACTTCCAAATTTGAATTGAAGTAATTTACACACTATCCATAATACCGAAAAGGCCCGTTCTATTTTGAACGGGCCTTTTTATTTTTATTGGAAAAGATTCATGGGTTATTTTAAACTTCCCACCATATCCTCGGGTTTTACCCAAGCATCGTATTCCTCAGGGGTTACATAACCTAAGTTCACGGCTTCTTCTCGTAAGGTGGTTCCATTTTTATGGGCTGTGTTGGCAATTTCAGCGGCCTTGTAGTACCCAATTTTTGTGTTCAAAGCGGTGACCAACATCAAAGAGTTGTTCAAAAGTCTTTTGATCACGTCATGATTTGGCTCTATTCCAACAGCACAGTGTTCATCAAAACTAACGCAGGCATCACCTAATAATTGGGCCGACTGTAAAATGTTGGCCGCCATTACAGGTTTAAAAACGTTGAGTTCGTAATGTCCTTGGGTTCCCCCAACACTAATGGCCACGTCATTACCCATCACTTGCGCACATACCATGGTCAGTGCCTCACATTGGGTAGGGTTTACCTTCCCTGGCATAATGGAACTACCCGGTTCATTGGCTGGAATGATGATTTCCCCGATACCGGAACGTGGTCCGGAAGCCATCATCCGGATGTCATTGGCAATCTTGTTCAGGGATACGGCCAGTTGTTTCAAGGCACCGTGGCTTTCTACAATAGCATCATGGGAGGCCAAGGCTTCGAACTTATTTTTGGCGGTTACAAATGGTAGCCCCGTAAGTTGGGCAATATACTTGGCAACCAATACATCATATCCTTTTGGGGTATTGAGGCCGGTACCGACCGCGGTTCCACCCAATGCCAATTCGCTTAGG
>JAGQZL010000339.1 GCA_020434915.1 Allomuricauda sp.
TAGGAAAAAAACTGAAACTTCGTTCCGGCGTGCACAAGGTAAATTATGGTTACGATACCAATGATGTGGTATTCTCTTCTACCCTAAGGGCTTCCACAAGTGATAAGTTTGCCAATATAGATTACAGTCAGAACTCTGAGACCATTATAGTGCAAAGTAAAAGAACGGCCGATTCCCAAAATGCGCTGTCCAAAGAAATTGCTTTGAACAGTGCCCCAGTGCTTGATGGAAAAATGGTTCAGCAATTGGGCTATATTGAAGTGCCTTTGGAACTCAACTATGCGTTGCTCGACAAAAAGTTAGGCGTAGACCTCATCGGGGGAGTCAGTTCCCTGTTCCTTATAGACAATTCTGTGCTGTTGGAATCCGATGACTTGGTCACCGAAATGGGTGAGGCCAACAATGTGAATTCTTTAAACTTCAGTGCCAACGTGGGTATGGGAGTCAACTATGAATTTGCGCCCAAACTCCAACTCAACATTGAGCCAGTATTAAAATATCAATTGAACACATTTTCCAAAACTGCAGGTGATTTTCGTCCCTATTCCATTGGGGTATATAGTGGCATCACTTTCAAGTTTTAGGAATAAAGATGTTGGTTAGGAAGATTGTCCCTTTAGACAATCAATCAAGTGCCCCATGTATGTGGGGCGCTTTTTTTATAAGTTGTTCATTTATAATTTTTTAGTACTTTAATCCCAACACTAACCTCAAATGCCGTGAAAGACGAACCATTTGAAGACATTCTCATTTATTTTTCCAAATCGCTCTTGGGAAAGGAAAATGAAGAGGATATCCTTTGGGATTTGGCCAAAAATTGCATTTCCAAACTGGGATTTGTGGACTGTGTCATCTATCTCTTGGACGACACAGAAAAACTATTGGTCCAAAAAGCTGCCTATGGCCCAAAAAATCCTAAAGACAAAACACTCTCCAACCATTTGAAAATAGTTGTAGGGGAAGGAATAACCGGAACCGTTGCACTTACCGGGAAGGCCGAACTTGTGGCCGATACCTCAAAAGACCCTCGCTATATTAAGGACGACGAGAACCGACTTTCCGAAATTAGTGTGCCCATATCGCACGAAGATGTTATTTATGGAGTAATAGACTGTGAACATCCCGAAATGGATTTTTTCACCCAGCGCCATCTCAAAATGTTGACGGCCATCGCTTCTATTTGTGCCATGAAGATCAAGAGTGTCCGTGCCAACAAAGAGCTTCTCAAAAAACAGGACAAACTCTTGAAAATTAGGGAAGAGATGCTGGAGTTAAAATTAAAGGCGCTTCATTCCCAGTTGAATCCGCACTTTGTGTTCAATTCGTTGAACGCCATACAGTATTTTGTGACCTCGGAGCAGAAAAAACCGGCATTGGATTATCTGTCAACCTTCAGTAGGCTCATCCGGTTCTATTTAAAACAACTGGGGAAGGATACCGTTTCGCTTTACAATGAAATTGACATGCTCCACTGGTATCTCAAGCTTCAAAAATTGCGCTATGATGATTCCTTTGAATACACCATTTCTTTGGAAAAAATTGACGAAAAGCTTCAAGAGGCCATTATTCCTTCCTTGGTGATCCATACCCTGTTTGAAAATATTATCGAACAGACCATGTTCAATCAGCACCAGGGCCAGCATTTCAAAATCTCATTCCAGGCATCTGAACACTATGTCCTGGTCAATGTACAATTTGGGGCTAAAGGTGCAAAAAACAGCAATCCTCCGGAATACAGAAAAAGTATCGTTAAATGGCAGGACCAGATAGATTTGTTGAACACTGTGAAAGGATACGATATAAAGAATAAGGTTGGCACGATATCAAACGGAGAAAAAAATATGGAGCATATAGAATTGATATTTCCAAACTTGGCCTAGCTATCCGTTCATCAATTCTTTGAGCATTACTTCCCGCACTTCTTCCCTCAAGGTAGATGTATCCTCTGCCGCCAAAATACCCGTTTCAAAAAACCGGTGCACCTTGGCCCGGATTCTTCCAGGGCCTCCACTTAACAATGTAAAGGAAAATCGCTTTTTGTTATCATAAAAAGTCATGGGCACCACCGGAATCTTATGGGCTATCGCCATCTTAAAAGCCCCATCCTTAAATTGGTCCAAAACCACCTCCTCATCTGGAACGCCTCCCTCAGGAAAAATACAGATGCTCAATCCTTGATCCAACCGTTTTTGTGCTCTACGGTACACCCCTGTTCTGCTGCGTACATCCTCACGGTCTACCATAATACATACCCTTTTATAGAAAAATCCAAAAATGGGAATTTTAACCAGTTCCTTTTTGCCAACAAAAACAAAAGGATTGCGACTTACGACCAACATCAGCATAATATCTAGCATACTGGTATGGTTGGCCACCAGCATGTAACTCTTTCCCTTTTCCATACGTTGCTCCCTTTTTATTTCGGGGATACATCCCATACCATACAGGATGGGTCTTGCCCAAAGGTTGCGTGCCATCCGAAAAAACTGGGGATAGGTGCTTTCTGAAAAGGTCATGGCCAATAAAAAAGGAAAGAACAGAAAGATGGGCACGGCCACCAGCACATAGAACCATATCCGGTACAAAACGTAACCAATGTTTTTGATTGCTCCTAGCATGAGGTCAAAAGTATAGTTTTTGGATATTTTTAGCATAGGAGGTGGCTTTTTTTATCTCTTGGGGATGCGTACTTTTACGGGCAAAAATGTAGCATGGCTAGAATTCTGACAGGAATACAAAGTACAGGTGTACCCCATTTGGGGAATA
>JAGQZL010000033.1 GCA_020434915.1 Allomuricauda sp.
ATAGCTCACATAACTACCCTCATCAGCAATCACCAAAGTTCTTTCAAACTGACCTGTTCCCGCTTGGTTGATACGGAAATAGGTGGAGAGCTCCATAGGACAGCGTACACCTTTTGGGATATAGCAGAACGATCCATCGGAAAACACGGCAGAGTTCAAGGCTGCATAGAAATTGTCCTTTTTGGGCACTACGGTACCTATATATTTTTTGACCAATTCAGGGTGTTCCTTTATGGCTTCCGAAATGGAACAAAAAATAATTCCTTTTTCTGCCAAGGTCTTCTTGAAGGTAGTGGCAACGGATACGGAATCCATTACGATATCCACAGCAACACCGGCCAATTTCTTCTGTTCCTCGATGGAAATGCCCAACTTTTTAAACGTGTCCAACAATTCGGGATCTACTTCGTCCAAGCTGTCGTACTTCGGTTTTTTATTGGGTGCCGAGTAATAGGATATATCCTGAAAATCGGGTTTCTTGTATGTTACGTTGGCCCACTCGGGTTCCTCCATTTCCTGCCAGGCACGAAATGCTTCCAATCGCCATTCGGTCATCCATTCCGGTTCTTCCTTCTTTTTGGAAATGGCAATTACGATTTCCTCATTCAACCCTTTGGGTAGGGTATCCGATTCTATATCTGTATAGAAACCATACTCGTATTCCTTGGTTTCCAGTTCTTTTTTTAATTCTTCCTCAGTATATGCCATAAATTCTTTAGTTAAGAGTCAAAAGTCAAAGCAGTCAAAGGCCGCTTCGCTTTTTAACATACTTGATATAATTTGCCAACTGTTTTGAAATGTTGATGACTTCCTTTTTGTAATCATCCAATTCTACAGCTTCAAAATAACCTATCTCTTCCATCAGGTTGAAAAGATTTCTAACTTCTCCGGCCGAGCCTTTAGAGAAATATAGGAATCGTATCAATTCTTTGTCGGTCTCTCTTTCAAAACCTTCACTAACATTGTTCGAAATTGAAATGGTTGCCCTCCTAATTTGGTCGACCATCGCAAAATCTTCTTTCAAAGGACTTTTCTTCAATAAATCATAAACTCTGGCCGTAAACTTTACTGCCGTTTTATAAACCTCCAAATCTTCAAAAGAGGAATATTTGTTCGTGTTATCCAATAATCCTTTCCTTATTTCCTTTTATCTCTGTTTGCTTTCATTTTATAATGAAAAACTTTCGCCACAACCACATGTACGTTGGGCATTGGGATTGTTGAACACGAATCCCTTGCCATTAAGCCCCCCTGAATATTCCAAGGTAGTACCCACTAGGTATAGAAAGCTCTTTTTGTCTACAATGATGCGCACATTATTGTCTTCAAAAATCTTATCCGATTCGTCCGCGGTCTTGTCAAATTTCAATTCGTAAGACAATCCGCTACATCCCCCACTCTTTACTCCAACACGCACAAAATCGGTAGCCGCATCGTAGCCATCCTCTGTCATGAGCGAGACTACTTTTTGTTTTGCTGTATCCGATACTTTTATCATCTTACTTTTATTTATTCTAAATAGCCCACAAATATACTGTATTGTAAGGGTTTTACCATATTTAGTAACATTATAATAACGAATGATTCCATAGGGGTTCTCTATGGATTTGGGGAGGTCAATTTATTTTGATCACAACGAGGTCATTACTGCCTTTGGAGGTGAGTCCCTCAAAGTCTGAGCTGGCGGCTTCACCGATTAGGACCAAACTCCCTTGAGTGTCCTCGATTACATCAAAACCAAAGTCCAAATCAGCCCCGCCAAAGGTTTTTTGAAACGTAATGTTCCCCAAATCATCCGTCTTTATCACCCAAAGGTCGTTTTCGCCTTTGTTTTCGGAAACATCTCCATCAATGCTCTTGGAATTTCCTGCAATCACAAAGCCTCCATCCGAAGTTACATCCAGCCCCTTGGCATCATCAAACTCGGTTCCGCCGAATGTTTTTTCCCAGAGCAGATTGCCCGATTGGTCTATTTTGACAAGCCAGATATCAGAGTTTCCTTTGTTCTCTGAAACATCCAAATCATCACTGAAAGTATGCCCCAAAATGGCATAGCCATCATCTGGGGTTTTCACTATGTCGTAAGAAACTTCGATACCTGTCCCACCAAAGGATTTTTCCCAAAGTAGATTCCCATCTGCATCTACATTCACCACCCAAAAATCATAGCTCCCCTTTGTATTGGAGATGTCATAATCATTGCTTTCCGAAAAGCCACCCATCACAAATCCACCACTGTTGGATCTTACCACGGCATGTGCTCGGTCGTTATTGGTCCCTCCAAAATAACGGCGCCATTCCAAGTTTCCATCCACATCGATCTTATTGCCCCAAAATTCCCCAACACCATGTCGAGTCAGGTTTGGGCTCATCCCAAAATTCCCTTCACCATTGGACAGGGTCACATCCAAAAAACCGGCAAAGAAAAACCCGCCGTCGTCTGTTTCTACCACATCGTAACAGTGGTCATGCCCGGCAAAACCATAGCTGTGCTCCCACAAAATATTGCCACTGGCATCCAATCTAACAACCCAATTATCGTGGAAGCCTTCATTGTTGCTGCCATCCCCATCATCGCTCATGGCATAACCCACAATGGCATAGCCCCCATCGGTTGTTTGGACCAGTGACTGGCCCCTGTCATCTTTTGAGCCACCGTAGGTTTTGCTCCATTGCACATTTCCGTCCACATCCAGTTTCAACAACCAATAATCGTTCACTTCCAATTGCTTGCCACTCAAATCCCCATCAATGCTATTGCTGTATCCCAAAATGGCATATCCTCCATCCTGGGTTTGAATGATTTTTTGCCCCACATCGTCCCCGGAACCTCCAAAATTCTTGATCCATGCCACTTCTCCCGTAAAATGGGATTCCACAACACCCAGTTGATCATCATCGGAATCGGAGCAGGAAAGTACAGCCAGAAAAGCCATCAAGCATATCAACTTTTTCATGGCCTAATTTGATTTTTGAACAACATAAAGACCAGTATTGATATCATTGATGATAACCTTGCCGCTTTCAAAATAGGGGTAAATGCTCCAAACTCCATCAAACCGGGCCGTGTTGCTAGACGGAAACGTGTCGAAAAAGGCGGTTTCCGTGATGTTGCCGGCATCAATGTCCGTCAAATCCAATACACGCAAGCCTGCGGTATAGTTTGCCAGGAAGAATTCATTTCCTTTTACATAACCATTATGATCAATGGCCCCTGTGGTTCCAAGGTAAGTGGTATGCAATACCGGATTGTCCAAATCGGAAAAATCAAAAATCAGGGTGCGGGAATTGAACCCAAAATTGACCTCATCCAGCTCATCCCCCAAAATAAAATAGCGTTGGTCTTCGGTAAACCAACCTTGGTGGGTATAACTCAAATTGGAATAGGAAAGGGTTTTGATTCCGACCGGGTTGGATTTGTCCGTAATATCCACAATGGCTATCTGGTTCTCATTGGCTCCGATAAAAATTTCACGACCAGTATAGTCCATGTCTGGGCCTGAATACGTTACCACCTGCGCATCATGGCTGTACCCATTTGCCCCATAGCCTCCCACTCCATTGGGACTGGCTGGATTTTGAATATCCACAAAGTGGACCCCTCCACTAAAGGAGTCATTGCGTGCGGTCCCAACAGGGTAGGCAAAACCAGTTTCCGGATTAATGACCACATTATGGGCATTCCCGATATTGGTATAAAGGGCATCCGCTTCAAACAACTGGGGCGGATTTGCCACATCTCTCAATTTTTTTAGATCGAATACCTGCATCCCGTGTCCAGAGGCCTCTGCCACAATAAAGGCATAATCCCCGTACACCTTCACATCGCGCCATGGACTACTACTGGTTGCCGTTTCAAGTTTTCCTACATAAACTGGGTTATCTGCATCGGTAATGTCAACAAAGGCGGTACCATTGTTCAATCCAACCAAAGCATATTCATGTCCGGTCATCACATCGGTCCAACCCCAGATATCGTTGCCTGATTGGGCATCCAAGGATGCAAGGTTCATATGAAAGAGCAAATCGAAGTCTTGACAGGGAAACGTTCCGGCCATACCTCCTTCGCAGGCCATAAATGAAACAGTCACTTCACCTGAGACTATATCTGGTGAATTGCTTCCACCTGTGCCCCCTCCAGAATCCCCTCCGGAATCTCCACTGCCTTGATCTCCCGGATCTTCATTGATTGGAATGACAATCTCTTGTACCCACTTGTCTTTGGAACATTGTACCAAAAGAAATGAGACAAGCACCAACAAAAGAACTTTCTTCAACATAGTCCGGCAATTTTATGTTTCTCCTAAAGATACAATTTAATATTATCCTGTTTACTTTTGCAAAATGTTAGAAGACAAGAATCCACAGCGAACCGCACTGGAAAATTTAGGGGAATTTGGTCTGATCGACCACCTAACCAAAGGTTTTGAATTGAAGCGATCTTCATCCTTGGTCGGAATTGGCGATGATGCCGCCGTGATGGACTTCAAGGATGAAAAAACCGTGGTATCCACCGATATGTTGGTAGAAGGGGTCCACTTTGACCTAAGCTACATGCCCTTAAAGCACTTGGGCTACAAATCGGTGATGGTGAACCTTTCGGATATCTATGCCATGAATGCCGTGGCTACCCAAATCACGGTTTCCATGGCGGTTTCCAACCGCTTTCCTTTGGAAGCCCTAGAAGAATTCTATGATGGGGTTGCCCTGGCCTGCAAACTTTACAATGTAGATTTGGTGGGAGGCGACACTACCTCATCCAACAAGGGTATGATCATTAGTGTGACTGCCATTGGTTCGGCCCAAGAAGGTGAGATTGTCTACAGAAAAGGGAGCAAGCCAAATGATTTATTGGTCGTTACCGGTGATTTAGGTGGAGCTTATTTGGGGCTTCAGGTCTTGGAGCGGGAAAAAGAAGTTTTCAAAGTGAATCCGAACAACCAACCAGATCTCTCTCCCTATTCCTACATTGTGGAACGACAGCTTAAGCCAGAAGCCCGGAAAGATATGGTGGAGTTGTTGAAAAAGCTGGAAGTAAAACCCACTTCCATGATCGACATCAGTGATGGCCTCTCTTCCGAAATTTTGCACTTATGCAAAAACAGTGGGGTAGGTTGTAACCTGTTCGAAAATAAAATCCCATTGGACCCAACGGTCATTTCCACTTGTGAGGAATTTAAAATGGACAGCACCATGGTGGCCTTGAGTGGAGGGGAAGACTACGAATTGCTCTTCACCATTGACCAAGGGGATTTTCCAAAAATCAAAGGGAATCCAAATTTAACGGTCATTGGGCACATGACGGAGAAAAGTGAAGGGGTGCATTTGATAACCCGCGCTGAAACCAAAATCCCGATTACGGCCCAAGGCTGGAATTCTTTCAACACATAAAAAAATCCCGAAAATCAAGGGCATCCCTACTCATGGTTTTGGGGCACGCAACCGATAGCAGCAGGCAATTACTTAAGTTTCCGGGATAAGATTTGGGCCTCTTAAAATTAAAAAAGGGCTATGCCACTTGGTGCACTACCCTGTTTTTCCTTTTGTGGTACATGTCTTCCAATGTACTATTGATTTCTTGCATTTGGGGTGTCAAAGCGGATAATTTGCCACTGACATCCGTGGTAACTTCTTTTTGGCAATGAATGCATTTGTATTCCTTGATGTGTTGGGTCACTTTTTTGGAAACCACATAATGATGGCCGAACAAGTTGCAGAAAAAGGAAGAAAATTTGTTGCCGTGCTGGTGGGTAGAAGTCTTCATAAGCTGGTGTTGTTTGGAAAGAGCATTGGATGCGATTTGGGGAATCGAAAAATGCCGTAATTTGGTTAATGGTAATTGTTTGTTATATCACTTTGTTTTTAGTTGAACTTTAATATACCAACGGATGTTGATAACTTTTTATTTCACCACCTTTTGCATATTGTCTTTTTTTCGATGAAATGCAGCATTCTCGGTAAAAAGACATGAAAATCCGCTGAAAAACACTTTTGAAATATACCACATTGAACAGAAATTATCAACAATCCATGAACAAAAAATCGTTAACGATTACCTCCTTTGCCCTCTTTTCCCTTTTTTTTGGCGCAGGCAACCTCATTCTTCCCCCATTATTGGGATTTAAAGCGGGCAATCTTTGGTGGCTGGTTGCGCTCGGATTCTGTATTTCAGGTGTCCTGATTCCCATGCTGGGTATTCTGGCCCACGCCAAATTGCAGGGGACCATGTTCGATTTTGCCAAAAAAGTGTCCCCAACTTTCAGCATGGCATATTGCTATATCGTTTATGCCATTGCAGTCGCCCTGCCTTCTCCAAGGACTGCCTCAGTAACCCACGAAATGGCCATACAACCATTATGGGATTCCTCTTATTTGCTCACTAGCTTTATCTACTTTTCACTGGTGTTCGTTTTTGTCATCAACCGCTCCAAGGTTTTGGACCTCCTTGGTAAATTATTGACCCCAGGCATCCTTATTATTTTGTTGATGATCATTGCAACGGCCATTTTCACTTTGGATTTTGATTTTCTTCCTACCGAAGTAAAGAATCCTTTCAGCCATGGTATACTGGAAGGGTATCAAACCTTTGATGCCATTGGGGCAGTGGTGGTAGGAGCCGTCATCATCATTTCCATCAACCTGAAGGAAAAAACGGCTTCCTATGAAGCCAAAAGAAAACTCATTGGCAGAGCCGGCATCATAGCGGGCATTGGCCTGTTTATGGTATATGGTGGGCTTATTGTAACAGGGGCTCTTTTTGGGGGTTCGTTTGATACTGACATTAAACGTACGGCCCTACTTCGGGGGATAAGCACCAACACCTTGGGCAATACCGCCAACTTTTTATTAAGCATTTTGGTAAGCTTGGCCTGTTTTACAACTGCTGTGGGTATTGTAACCGGCACTTCGGATTTTATAAAGGAACAGTTCAAAGGTTCTGACCTAGCTTATCGGGTCACAGCTTTTTTGGGCTGTCTGTTGGGAGTGTTGGTGGGGCAGTTCAATGTAGGGTACATCATAGTAGTGGCCTTACCCGCATTGATGTTCATTTATCCCATAACCATCGTATTGATCCTCTTGAATGTCGTGCCTAAAAAATATGCTTCCCCGAAGGTTTTCAAAAGTGTGGTCCTGATTACCATTTTGTTCAGTATTCCTGACTTTTTGGGAAGTGTAGGATTGGGTGAGGCCATACAACCCTTTACTTCGTGGATTCCGTTGAACCAACACCAAATGGGTTGGGTACTTCCGGCATTGACCACTTTTCTAATCACTGCTGTTTACAACGAACTGAAACCCATGCCCACTTCCAAGGCTTAGTCCTATTTCTTTTTGAAGCTGCAGTACATAAAATTCTGGGTTGTTCCGAAAGGGGTGGTATGGTCATCCGTGAAACATCGGAGTTTCTCAAAACCAGTAAAAGTGGTTTCCATTTTTGTTTCAGTATACTGGGTAATGTCAAGGCCACTACATTTTTTGGGGCCGTTTTCAGAGAAAGTCCCCAAAATCAAATATCCATTTACCGCTTGATTGATCGCAGCCACATATTTTTCAATCTGATCTTTGGTGATAAGAAAATGGAAGGCCGCTCGGTCATGCCAGACATCATACTCCTCCTGTGGATCAAATTCAGTAATATCGCTCACAATCCAACTTACCTTATTCGCGCGCTTTCCCAATCTTTTTTGCGCCCTTTCAATCGCCCTGGCGGAAATGTCCAACACCGAGATGTTTTCAAAACCTGCATCCAATAAAAAGTCGACAAGGTTGCTGTCCCCTCCCCCTACATCAAGGATCTTGGCAGTTTTGTCAAAATTGAAGGAACGGATAAAATCCAACGAAATCTTCGGCTCCTTTTGGGTCCAACTTACTTGGTCGGGGGTTTTGGTTTCATAAACCGTTTCCCAGTGACTCTTTCTGTCCTCCATAAACTTTAAGGTTTGATCAATAGAACACCGAATCAAAAAAAGCTTTCATTTTGGCCGCATACGGAACCCCGAACTTTTCAAAAGTCGCCCTTGTCGGTGCATCGGGCTTCCAATCAAAAAAGGCGTGTCCCGCACCTTCCACTTGAAGGTACTCTACGGTTTGTCCGTTCTCCTTCAACCGGTCCACATAACCCTGAATCATGGCATCTGGAATGATAGGGTCTTCTGTTCCGCGTACAATAAAATTCGGAACCGCCCTATCGGCCACATTGGGTATATGTTTTAAAGGAGAAACGGCATCCCAATAAGGTTGGTCCTTTTGCTCCATGAACATACTAAAATCCTTTGCCTCAAAAGGACCATAGCTAGGGGCCGCCACCTGAACGGCATCCACGATCTCTGCCCTTACCTCAGCCACCGTTTTGCCATTGGGCATATAGGTGGGCATGTATTCATACACGTCTTCGGTTTGTCCAAAGCCCCCATCACCTATCATGGAACAAAGCATGGCCGCCGATGCAGATAAATGACCTCCAGCACTATCCCCGGTTACGGCAATTCGGGTAGGGTCTGCCCCGTATTCTGCAGCATGCTCCTGGATATGGGCAATGGCCCCGAACACATCTTCAATTAAATTGTGCATGTGGTTGGGGGTTTCGTCCCCATCCTGTTTGTTGATCCATCTGTAATCGATACTGAATACCACATATTGGTCATTTTTGGTCAATTCCCTTGCCAAACCTCTCATGACATCCTCATTATTGGAAGACCATCCCCCACCATGCACAATGACCACTGCAGGTAAATCTTCCGCATTTTTAGGTGCAAAAACATCATACTTTAAAGGCTTCTTTCCAGGTTGGGCATACACCACATCGTGGGTGACCTTCAGGTTTTCGACCAAGCTGTTTTCAACAAATACAGCTCCGATTGACATATCCTTGTCCACCACAATCTTCATTGTGGGAACAAAACTTTCCACACTGTGTGTGCCCCACATCCCTCCTTTAAAGGTATGGTAAACCGCATCCAAACTGTAGCCTGCATTAGGTGTAGCGGTCACCGTCAGTTCTGTTCCAGCGGCAACCTTGCCATCTTTTGGGATTTCTGGTGTAACGGTATAAGATCCATTTTCCGATGGCACCAAAGTTACCATATAGGTTTCCTGAACTGGCTGGTTTGCCTTGGCTATCGGTGACAAGGCCATGAGTGCGATTGTAAAAAGTGAGGTGATTGTTCTGTTCATCGTTAATTTATAAGGTTGGTTTTCAAAAGAAAGATTTAAAGTTAAAAAACTTTCTCCCCCAAACAGACGACGAGCGGAATTTAATCTAAAAATGTATCCTTCTTACCTTAATCCGAATTGCTTTGATTCAAAACCATGACCGCAATATCTCGTGTTATTTGGGTGGGCGAATTGCAATCACAATTGCTCAAACCCACTACATAGATATCGGCATCTGGCAAATACACTCCCATGGACTTGAAACCAAAAATGGAACCTCCATGCTGGTAACTCAATGTTCCATCCAAATCTTTGATATGCCAACCATACCCGTAATTTATGGGATCCCCATTGTTCAATGTGTAATTGGTAAAAGACATTTTCGTGGTTTTCCCATCTATCAGCACATGGTTTTTGATGGCTTCCTGCCATTTAAAAAGGTTCCCTACCGTGGACATCAAAGAACCTGAGGCATAGGGAATGGAATAACTGATATGCCTGGTATTGCTATAATGTTCCTTTTTATGATACCCGGAAGCTCTTTTGGGCACCACAGTACTGTGGCTTGCATAGCGTGAAGTGGTCATCCCCAATTTTTTAAAGATGCGTTGTTCCACAAAATCGGCATAGCTCATACCAGACGCTTGTTCAATAATGTATCCGAGAATCACATAGCCGGAATTGTTGTATTTAAAGGCCTCTCCCGGGGCAAAATCCATAGGCTCATTCTTGAAAAAATCAATCATTTCGAGTGGCTCCATGTCCTTTTGGGCTATGGCGTTCAATCCTTTGATACTTGTGAAATTTTTAATCCCAGAAGTATGGGTAAGCAAATGGTGGATGGTAATAGTATGACCTTGGGTTGGATAATCTGGAATATAGGTGGTGATTTCATCTTGCAATGACAGTTTGCCCTCTTCCATCAACATCAAAATACCGATGGCGGTGAACTGCTTGGTCATGGAGCCTATTTCAAACACGTTGTCCTGTTGCATGGGTGCCTCCAGTTCCAAATTAGCTAGGCCAAGGGCGTTTTGGTAGATAACCTCCCCTTCCTTTGCCACTAAAAAAACAGCTCCGGGACCATTGTCCTCAAATTGGGCTTCCAATACTTGGTTAATTTGTTGTTCGAGGGATTGGGCTCGTATCTGAAAAACAGCACCGGTAAAGATAAAAGTAATGGCAATGAGCAACCTTTTGCTCCAATTTTTAAAATTCATTGTTCCTTCCGTTTTTTGATTGGGAAGGTTGGACGACCAATACCTTTTATGGGTTACATCTAAAAGAACACGGATAAAGTTTGTTTATAGTTTCTTCACCGGCACACAAATATCCACTTTAAAAATCCCATTCTCAGGTTCTTCGGGGTAGAGTTCAAAACAAGCCCTGTCATCCGGTTGGTAGCCACTTGTTGGGAACCATTTGCCCATAAGCCAGTCCCAAGCATTCTGGAATTCATCCGCTTTAACCAAAAACCTTGCTACTACATATTTTCCTTTTTCAAGCACCATTTTTCCAATTTCCCCATCTACGTCAGTGCTTTCAGGTGCCGTTAGACACACACTTGTCCTTAATTTACTTTTCTCGGCAACATTCACGTCATCATGGTAGACTATGGCTGTCTGAAAGTCGCCTTTGTCCAACAATCCCTTTGGTCCGGCCCATGCAAACAGCTTACTGAACAATCTTTCAAATAATGCTGCATCTCCCTGATATGGCCCAATTTGTCTCACATACACCACGGGTATGCTTGGCAATTCTTTGATCTCTATACTTTCATTATTCTTCATGACAGTTTTCCATTTAATTGATTTTGTTTGGTTACAAATGTAAATGGAAGGTGTTTCGGGGTCTTTGTCACCAATGCTATTCACTTTATCCAAATTGCTATTCTTCCTTTTGAAGGAAGTAGCCGATTCACCAAAATGGGATTTGAAGTTTTTTGAAAACACGGATAGACTTTTGAATCCGCATTTGTAAGCAACATCGGAAATAGCATAATTTCCGTGAACTAAAAGGGATGCCGCTTTTTCCAATCTTAACCGAAGAATCATTTGAAATGGGGTCTCCTCTGTTATGCTTTGAAATATTCTGCTAAAATGATACTTTGAAAAATTGGAAATCCCAGCGAGTTCATCCAATGAAAAGTCATTGTCCAAATGTTTCTCAATATGGTCAACCACTTTATTGATCCTGTATTTGTACTCATTGCCTATCATTGGAGTTCCGAAGAAATGAAATGGTATGCAAACCCAAGCTATCGTATTCGTGTAAGACTTTGGTTATTCCTCTTCCCGCCTCTTTTTATTATAATAATAAATGCCATAGGCCACAACCGCCAACACCACAAAAGGCAGGTAACTGCCAATGACCACCCCTATTTCATAAGAGCTGTCCGGTGCTTCGGCCATTTTCTTTTCAATATCGGTTTGTTGGAATAATAGAATCAGACTTTTCATTGTAGTTTTTGTCACTTGTTCATCAACTCTTCTATCTCTTCAACCGTTATCGGAATGTTTCGCATTAAATTAAACGGCTCACCTTTTTCCTGAATCACCACATCATCCTCAATTCGGATACCCATGCCCTCATCCGGAATGTAGATCCCTGGTTCCACGGTGAAGACCATATTCGCTTTCATGGGGGTTTTCAGTGCGCCATAATCGTGGGTATCCAACCCAATATGGTGACTGGTTCCATGCATGAAGTATTTTTTATAGGCCGGCCAATCGGGATTCTCGTTTTGAACATCGGCTTTGTCCAACAGTCCCAGACCTAGCAGCTCCGAGGTCATGACCTTGCCCACTTCTTTGTGGTATTCGGCCCAAATGGTTCCGGGCACCAACATTTTGGTGGCCTCGTCCTTTACACGAAGTACCGCATTGTATACCTGTTTCTGTCTTTCGGAAAATCTCCCATTGGCAGGAATGGTGCGGGTCATATCACTGGAATAGTTGGCATATTCGGCAGCCAAATCCATCAAGATCATATCGCCATCCTTCACTTGTTGGTTGTTTTCCACATAGTGGAGCACATTGGCATTGGCACCGGACGCAATAATCGGGGTGTAGGCAAACCCTCTGGAACGGTTGCGGACAAATTCGTGCAAGAACTCGGCCTCTATCTCATACTCCCAAACCCCTGGTTTTACAAATTCCAAGATTCTTCGGAAGCCTTTTTCGGTAATATCGCATGCTGTCTGCATTAAAGCGATTTCCTCAGGTTCCTTCACACCTCGTATCTGTTGCAAAATAGGATTGCTCTTTGCCCATTGATGGGCCGGATATTCCTTTTTGCACTTTTCAATGAACCTGTCTTCACGGGTCTGGGTTTCCACCGCCTGTCGATAATGTTCGTTAGTGTTGAAGTAGATGGTGTCTGCCTCCGTCATCAAATCAAAAAAGACCTTGTCAAAATCGGTGAGCCAATACACCGTTTGGATACCGGATACCACCGTGGCTTGCTCCTTGGTAAGTTTGGCGCCTTCCCAAACTGCAATATGATCGTTGGTCTCCCTCACAAAAAGTACCTCTCTGTGCTTTTTGTCCATCGCATCCGGAAAAAGTAAGAGAATGGTTTCTTCCTGATCGGCACCACTCAGATAAAAAATATCCCGGGCCTGCTCAAACGGCATGGTGCTGTCCGCGCTTATAGGGTAAATGTCGTTGGAGTTGAATACGGCGATACTTTTGGGCCTCATCTGGGCCATGAATTTTTTGCGATTTTTGACGAACAAATTGCTGTCTATAGGGAAGTATTTCATACAATAGTTTTGATTTCCTCAAATGTAGGTAATTGCGATACCGAAGACAAATGATTACCTTCCCTATTAAAACACCAACATGCAACTGACCCTGAGCATTCCTGCGCTTCTTTTCCCGGCAATTTCCTTGACCATGTTGGCCTACAATGCCCGCTACCTGGCAATTGCGGCCCTTATCCGACAGTTGCACAAACAGTTTGAGGAAACCTCGGCCCAACCGCTGAAACAACAGATCAACCAATTGCGGAATCGTTTGGGCATCATCAAGAACATGCAGGCTTCCGCCATTATCAGTTTTTTGCTGGCGGCCATAACCATGTTTCTTATTTATGTGGAGATGATGGTTTGGGCCAATGTCATTTTTGGTATCAGTTTGGTGTTTTTGATGCTTTCGCTGATTCTTTCCCTTCTGGAAGTGCAACTGTCCACCAAAGCCTTGGGCATCCAGTTAAAGAATATGGAGAAATGAACCAATTCCATCTCTTTCATTCATTGGTTTTGAGGTTTTTTCTTTGTATTTGGTAAGAATAAAACTTATAACGTCAAGACCATCTTCCATATCGGATTTTCACCCATCAATTGAAACCCCATTTTTACCAATCCTTTTAGGGCATCCATAAAAGCACTGAAAACCAATCCTTTATTGGGATATACTTTAGCATCATTCCAAGAGACAATGAAATTATTTGGAGAGTTATGCAAAAAGTTAGGGATTTGGAGTTTTTTAGAAACATACGGGAAGTGCGGGAATACGAATTCGGTATTTTTTATTTTTTTGATGGTTTGGTCATTTCCGAAATGAATGAAGGGGTCACTTTTGATTGGTCCACCGCCAAAAGGGTCATTGAAACGGCCTATGAGGTGTTGGGAAATGAAAAGCCCATCGCCTACATCAGCAATCGGATACACAACTACTCGGTTGTGCCCACGGATTGGTTGAAATTTTACAAGAACAGGCACAAACTTGACTACTATTCGGTAGTGGCCTATGATAAAAGCGGACTAACGAGCCTGGTTCTGGAAAAGATGTTCTTTCGAAATAAAATCCGACAATTTCCTGATTTGGAAAGTGCCATCAAATGGAGCCTTTGTCAAATAAACGGCCAAAAGGAAGATTTACCTTCCCAAGTGAAATAGGGCATCTCCCTGGTTGACCACCGCCTGATGGTTGACACACAGAATATACCCATCTAACGAGGCTTTGATTTTCTTGTTCTTTTTTGCATAGGTATCCGTCACCATTCCCAACGTTTCTCCTTTTTTTACTTTCATGCCGTTCTCCATCTGGGGAATGAACATGCCTGCCCTAGGTGCACGTACCCAGCGGGTCGATTCCAAATGAATGGTTGTTGACGGTTCTTTCGATACATTTTTGGGAACCATCCCCAAATTTGCCATCACATTTTGAATGCCTTGAATTCCAATTTCTATGGCATTCTCATCAAACCGCATGCTTTCCCCTGCTTCGTACACCAACGTTGGAATCCCCATTTTAAACGTTGTTTTTCTGAAAGAACCATTGATCAATCGAGAGGGAAAACTAAATGGCGCTCCAAATGCCTCGGCCAGTTTTTTGCTCTTGTCATCATTCACGGTATAGCGTGTTTGGGGATGGTTATGTCTTTGGCTTCCTCCGGTGTGAAGGTCAATTCCATAATCTACTTGAGGTAGAATCCACTCTCTGTGGGTATGTGCTATTCGACTGGCCAAAGACCCTGTCTTGGTTCCCGGGAAACTCCTGTTCACATCCTTGCCATCCGGCACATCCCTGGAAAAATGGATGAAACCAAAAATATTAAGTATGGGCACTACGATCACTGCTCCCTTTTTTACATGAAAGTGGTTGTCCTGGATCATTCGTCGTAAGGTCTCCACACCATTGATCTCATCACCGTGCAGCCCCGCTTGGACCAATATGGTAGGGCCTGCCTTTTTGCCATTGAATACATGGACGGGAATATCGATCACAGTACCGGTGGGGAGTCTGGCAATGTTCAGTTGAACTTGTTTATGCTCCCCTGGAACAACAACTTCCCCGTTAATGGAAATGGTCTTATTTTCTATTTCTCCTGCCATATTTCTCTACAAATTGTACAATATGCCCGGCCACATTTATTCCAGTTGCTGCTTCAATCCCCTTAAGGCCAGGGGAAGCATTTACCTCTATCAACAAAGGGCCGTCGTTGGAACGTATAAGGTCTACTCCGGCCACATCCAGTCCCAAATGCTTGGCGGCATTGATCGCTATGAATTTCTCCCTAGGTGTCAACTCCACCGTTTGGGTCTCGGCACCACGGTG
>JAGQZL010000340.1 GCA_020434915.1 Allomuricauda sp.
GTGGAAGAGGTAGTACAAAAAGAGGACAAAAGAAGTTGGAAAACTGACACGACCTCAGCAAAACAGGCCAGTAAGCCGCTTCGTGTTTCAGAAATTACCCAAGAAAAAGAATTGCGCCTCGACACACAAGACCAAGAATTCAACCGGGTACTGGGTGGAGGATTGGTACCAGGCTCACTCACGCTTTTGGGTGGGGAACCGGGTATTGGAAAAAGTACGTTGTTGCTTCAAATTGCCTTGAAACTCCCTTACAAAACCTTGTATGTGTCAGGTGAGGAAAGTCAACGACAGATCAAAATGCGGGCCGATCGCATTCAACCCAAAAGCGAGAACTGCTTTATTCTCACCGAGACCAAAACGCAAAATATCTTCCAACAAATTGGAGATGTGGAACCCGATTTGGTGATCATCGATTCCATTCAAACCCTGCATTCCGATTATATAGAATCCGCAGCTGGTAGCATCTCACAGATTAGGGAATGCACGGCCGAGCTCATCAAATTTGCCAAGGAAAGTCATACACCCGTTATTTTGGTGGGGCACATTACCAAGGATGGCACCATTGCAGGGCCCAAAATTTTGGAACACATGGTAGACACCGTCCTCCAGTTTGAGGGAGATCGGAACTACGTCTACCGTATCCTCCGTTCCTTAAAAAACCGTTTTGGATCCACTGCAGAGTTGGGCATTTATGAAATGCAGGGCAGTGGACTTCGTGAGGTGAACAATCCTTCCGAAGTGTTGATTTCCAAAAACGAGGAAGACCTCAGTGGAACCGCCATTGCCGCTACGGTGGAAGGCATGAGACCTCTGCTCATTGAAATCCAGGCTCTGGTAAGTACAGCGGTGTACGGCACCCCCCAACGTTCCGCTACGGGTTTCAATGCCAAACGATTGAACATGCTCTTGGCCGTTCTTGAAAAACGGGCCGGATTTAAACTGGCCGCCAAAGATGTTTTTTTGAACATTACCGGGGGCATCTCCGTGGATGACCCTGCCATTGACCTAGCCGTAATGGCCGCTATCTTATCCAGCAATGCGGACATCCCCATTGAAAAGGGCACCTGCTTTGCAGCGGAAGTTGGACTCGCCGGCGAAATACGCCCTGTACAACGTGTGGACCAGCGCATTTTGGAGGCTGAAAAATTAGGTTTCTCTACCATCTTCGTTTCCAAAAACAACAAGATAGGACTGAAAAACATAGGAATCCAAGTTCAAAAAGTTTCCAAGATTGAGGATGTGGTGAATTTTCTTTTTTAACCTTCAATTCAAAAACATCTCCTTTTAACCTTTATATTTAGGAAACCATCAATGTCTTATGTTTCGGTATTCCTTTTTCATTTTATTGATTCTGCTTGTCTCCTGTTCAAAATCAACCCCTCCAGACAAATCCTATTTTACCACTTGGGAACACTATTTGGGTGACCCGGAACGAACCCACTTTTCCAATTTGGATCAAATTGACACTTCCAATGTTTCCCAATTAAAATTGGCCTGGTCCTATAAAAGTGGCGGACTGCAAGAAGGGCGGACTACCCAGATCCAGACGAGCCCACTAATGGTAGATGGCGTACTTTATGGGGTGAACGCAGCTATCGAGTTATTTGCCATAGACGCCGCAACGGGAAAAGAACTGTGGACTTTTAAACCTCCTGCCAAGGATGAATCGGGGTTAGGCCTAAACCGTGGACTCAATTTTTGGCGTTCAGATGGTGAAAATCCAAGCCGTATCTTTTTCTCATCCGGTCCAAAACTATTTGCTATTGATGTTGAAACTGGAAAACCTATTCCGACATTTGGAAATGATGGAAACATCGACCTAAGGGATGGACTTGGCAGAGACCCTAAAAAATTATCGGTGGTGAGCAATACGCCTGGGGCCGTTTATCAAAACATACTTATCCAAGGCACCCGTGTTGGCGAAGGACCCGGTTCTTCTCCCGGACATATTCGCGCCTATGATGTAGTCACCGGAAAGATTATTTGGACCTTCCATACCATTCCACAACCTGGAGAATTTGGATACGACACATGGCCCGAAGAAGCCTACAAAACGGTAGGTGGTGCCAACAGTTGGCCGGGCATGGCTTTGGATACTGAACGGGGCATTGTATATGTTCCCACCGGATCGGCGGCCTTTGATTGGTACGGCGGTGATCGCGCAGGGGAGAATTTGTTCGCCAATTCATTGTTGGCCCTCAACGCCACAAGTGGGGAACGCCAATGGCATTTTCAATTTGTTCATCATGATACCTGGGATCGCGATTTGCCGGCCCCTCCCAATCTTTTGAACGTGCAAAGGGATGGGAAGACTATTCCAGCCGTGGCTCAAGTGACCAAAAGTGGCCATGTATTTATTTTTAACCGTATCACAGGGGAACCATTGTTTCCCATAGAAGAAAAAGTATATCCAAGTTCCAAGTTAGTGGGGGAAAAATCTTTTGCCACACAACCACTTCCTTCGGAACCCCAACCATTTGCTCGTCAAATCCTTCGCGAAGAAGACCTGTATGCCCCTAACCGTAAAGCTTTTGTGGATGATCTGGTCCAAGGCAATGAATCCGATGCAACCCCAACCGTTTTGGAAAAGTTCAAGAGCATTACCTCCAACGGGCAATTTATACCTATTGATACTACCGGGGTCATCCTTTTTCCAGGTGCTGATGGAGGTGCGGAATGGGGCGGTGCCGCACTCGACCCTAGAAATGGCATTATGTATGTAAATGCCAACGAAATG
>JAGQZL010000341.1 GCA_020434915.1 Allomuricauda sp.
TTGCTTCTGTTTTTTTATGGTTGCCATAAGGTAAAACAAGGCCCCGATCACGGCGAGCACCAATAGGGTAGAAATCAGGATTCCTCCAAGAATACGCTTTAAGACAATCGCTTGAACATTCGGAAAGAAAACTTTCAATGAACTAGATCTTGGTAAAAAACTGGATTTTGATTCTGTGAAAAGGGTAGCGGATTCCACAATTTCTGGATGAAGTTCCTTCGGTTCCCCGGTTTCTGGACTAAACACCAAGCCATAGGGCATTTGAATGTTTTTTCGTTCCAGCTCGTCTGACAGCAAACTGTCCAAACTTCCCAGTTCCAGTGTGTCCTGAGTAATGGAAATCATTACCTTGGAAGTTAGCAACTCAAAATTAAAGGGTCTCAAAGAGTCGTTGATCCCAAGGGAATCCCCAGTCCAAATTTTAGTGGAAACACCATGTTCTTTCGGCAATGGTAGGCGAAGGTTCCGTAGCGAATCGGGGGCGACACCTCGGATTACGGTGAACTTTCCAGTACTGTCATTGGTCAATGAGTCCAAACCACGGATTCCTTTACTGGAAATGTCGATTCGATGGATAAGGCTGTCAAATTCCCCACCACCTTGCAAGAAATCCTGCGTTCCCAAAGAATCAAAGGCAAAAGCAATGGTATTTCGTTGGGCAAGGGTCTCATAATAGGTATCAACCGCATTGTCCAATCCAATCTGTACCTCATTGATAAGTTGCTGTTTGTTGGTCAGATAGTTCTTGTAATTCCAATACGTTTGTATGCAAATGGTGACCATGATCACAGTGGCGATCAAATAAACCATCCATCGGTAGTTGAAATTTCCCATACTCCAAAATAACTGCATATATATTTTAAAACCAATCGGTTAACACACGTTAACACTGGTTAACACTACCACGTGCCTTAAACGTGGATATTTGGACAACACAAAAACACCGATCATGAGAACAATTTTAACAAGCATGTTGTTGTTGGCAGTTTGTCTTTTGTCTGCCCAGAGCAACCAAACCAAAAACGAGGTTGTGTTCAACAACCTTGCAGTTGATCTTACCGTAAAGGATAAGGATGATTTTGACCAGATTGATTTTGAGGCCATCAATTCCCTGTTTCAAGAATCTGAAGGGGAAAACCTTTCATTTAAACTGGCCTGTAATACTCCTTATGAAGGCGATTATGGAAAGATTGAGTCCTTTTCGTATTCCGTTGTGGGTACATCGGAAAAGATGGATTTATTTCTTAAAAAGGTAGATAAAGTCAAAAAAGCATTCCATACCATTTATAAAAATTGAAAACTATGCGAGTACAAGTATTATTTCTATGGGGTATCATGGCAACCACGGGTTTGTTTGCCCAAGATTTTCAGGGTAAGGCCATTTACCAAAGTAAAACCAGTGTGGACGTCAAGTTTGATGGACAAGAGATGTCAGATGCCCAACAAGAGCAAATCTTGGAGCAGATGCGAAAGAGTATGGAGAAATCCTATGAACTCACCTTTGACCGTTCCGGGTCTTTGTACCGGGAAGAAGAAAAACTGGAGTCCCCAGGAGGGTTGCAAGGTGGGGTGAATGTGGTCATTGCTGGCAGTGGACAGGGAAAATACTATAAAAATGTCCAGACCCAAACCTATGTGAACCAGACCGACATGTTCGGAAAAATGTTCCTGGTGACGGACAGTCTTCAACCTTGGGAGTGGAAATTGAGTTCAGAGACCAAGAAAATTGGAAATTACACCTGTTACAAGGCCACTTCGGTGCGAAAAGTGGATTCCGCCATGGTCAAACGTTTTGAACGGTTCAGCACGGATGGGGAAGATAACATGGAAAAAGATAGCATAGCCCAAGACACCACCCAGAACAAGACCTTGCTTTCCCGAATTGAAAAACCAGAGGACCGCACCATAACAGCATGGTACACTCCTGAAATTCCTGTCAGTCAAGGTCCTGGGCCTTATTGGGGACTGCCAGGTCTGATACTGGAGGTGACAACCCAAAGAACGGCCATTCTCTGTAGCAAGATCATTTTGAATCCGGATGACAAGGAAGCCGTGGAACCACCTTCCAAAGGAAAAAAGGTGAACCAAGCCGAGTATGACGAGATCATGGCCAAAAAGATGGAGGAAATGCAGAAAACATGGAAGTCAAATAGCCACAGGAAAGATGGCAATTCGATCAGTATTAAGATACAGGGTTGATGGGAAACTTGTTGAGCCGTTTTCTTATATCCATCCTTTTTTTCGCAATAACTTGGTTGGGGCAGGCACAGAACGTGACCCTTTCTGGCACCGTTCGGGACAGTCTCCAAAATCCGTTGGATGTGGCCAACGTGATCGCGGTGAACCAACATACGCAAGCTTTGGATGGTTTTGGCATTACAGACCCCAATGGGAGGTATTCCATTAAGGTGAAACCCAATACGCCTTACCTTTTAAAAGTGAGGTTTCTGGGATATGAACCACAAGAAATTCCGTTGACCACAAGGGAGTCGGATTATATTCAGAATGTGACCATGCTACCTCAAATAGAAAATCTTGAGGAGGTGGAGGTGGTGTATGAAATCCCCATTTCTATTAAAGGGGATACCATTGTGTACGATACCGATTCATTTGTAAGTGGCACTGAAAAGAAATTGGCGGATGTCCTTGAAAAACTTCCAGGGATTGAAGTAAACGATGCGGGCGAGATCAAAGTGGAAGGGAAGAAGGTTTCCAAG
>JAGQZL010000342.1 GCA_020434915.1 Allomuricauda sp.
CAATATAGTTTGCCGTATCCGGGGGTTGGTATAATATGGTCTTGGCCTGATTCAACACCGTTGCCATGAAAAACTTGAATTGTGGTTTCAGCTTTTTAAAAACCAATTTTTTTCTTCGATACTTGGTGGCTATTTGTTTCCATTTCCAAAATTGATTTTTCTCATCAATGGACATAAGCTTATTACTTGTTCCCAACGACACCACCCTTAATGAATCCATTGGGATGCCAAGTTTATACGCTTCAATGATACCAGCCAATACCGGATTGTTGAACCCACCAAGTGCACCGTCCCACAACTCATAGAACACCTCACTTTTCTTGGCCTTGAATCTTGCAGGAAAATCAAAATACTGTACCGGGGCATTTGAAGACCCGTTAATGGCTTGGGTAAGCCTTACCGAATCGGATTTTGAGTAGGATTTAAAAAACTTGGCCCTATTGTTCAGGGCGTCATAGGTGCAAACCACAATTTTAAGGGATTCCTTGCCAATGGCGCCGGGCAACTCTTCCATTTGCAATGCATTTACCTTGGGAAAGAGACCTTCAAAAGCTTCTTTTTTCTTTTTGGAACTATATTTTGGCCCAAAACCGAGTCCAAAGACCCTTAAATAATCCGTTGGAAAAAATCGATCCCGAAAAGAATTTTTATGGAAAATCCGTTCGCGATTCTCTTTTACTTTGAACAAATCGATGGCTTCCTCAAGGGAGTAATCTTCCGCTAAGGCAGCCAATACAATACTGCCCCCGGAATTCGCAATGACAAGGTCAAAATTTCTTAAGAGTTCCCGCCCCTTTATATTTCCATACCGATCATAGAGGGTAAGTAGTTGGATTATGGCCCAACTTCCCCCTCCATCCAGTGATAAAATTTTGTAATGGTCGTTCTCTGGCATTGTCAATTCATTCTTAACTGTTCCATCAAATTTATTGCACACTTGTTATTATTTATAGGTACATGATAGGGAGTCAAACACTTGAATGGTTTAAAAATAGCAAACGAGGTAGAAATCACGCTGCACAAAAACCTTCAAAATTTGAGGGTTTTTACATAGTTACGTACTTGACCCCCTACCCTTTTCACTGACTCATTTTTTATAATTCAACTGCCGTATTTGCCATGGTGAGCAAATCCTTCATAACAAACACCCCATTAGTTCCCAATGTGGGTGACCAGTCCCGGTTGCTTCCCAAATAGGACTCTTCATCCATTTCCAACAAACCGATCAACGTTTCTGCCACAATGGTCCCGCCCACAGGCCCAAGACCTTCTCCGGGTTTACTGCCTCCATTGTCCACTCTACCTATTTCCTCTGCTTCTGCCAAAATGTAAAACCATAGCGGTGTACCGTTGTCCAGATTGATGCCATGCGCTTGGGATACATTTCTGATCAGGTTTTTAACGTCGTTGATTTCGGCCTCGTCCCGTTCCATGCAAGCGGCCACCGATTCCCCTGATGGCAGTAAAAAACTCTGCCCCCTCCGTAAGTTTCTTGTGGCCAACGATTTATCTGCAGGATTGGCAGAGATGATAAAGGGAAGGTTTAACAGAATGGCAGCGAGCTGGGTATCCAATTTTTCGGCACGTTGGTAAGTGCCGTCAAAATCGAACAAGGCTTCCCACTCCACTACTTGCTTTTGGTTTTTGATCTTTTCAAATCCTTTCCCAAATTCATTGGAAAAGATACTATGCACATCGCCGGAAGGTTTTAATTTGAGTTGTTGGTTGATCATGGAATGCCCAAAGCGGTAGGCCGCCACGGAAAACTCCACCGGAATGAAGGCACTGTGGCAGGGTTTGTAAAATTTTCTTCCAGATCCCAGTATTCCACTCACTAATTTGGATCCGCACAACAAGGGCAAAAACTCGTTCACCACAATCCATTGGTAATGCCAGGTAACCAAACGCCTTGCCTCTTCATAAATCTCGACCGCACTTTTATGCGGGTCTGCCGTTTTGATGGCATCGTAGTTGGCATTGTAAAAACGGATCATGGCCAATTGAAATTGGGAGATTACCCGATTTTCATCATTTCTGGGGTCCCCAATGATAGCCGTCTCCGTTCCTGTGCGCGGAAGATCATGCTTTTCGAGATTTGCAGGCTGACCTTGGTTTTGGTTGGTTTTACCCGTCAAAAGGTAAAGGCCCCTACCCTCCGGTTTGTCATACAAAAAAGGCTCGTCTTCCGGACCTCCGCCAAAAATGCAGTCTAAATCCAAATTGGCGGACCGGGTGTTTTCAATTTCCTCTGGATTGTTGATGCTACTAAAATTGGATTGGGTATCAAACGTGATGTCGTGATCCACGAACTGACCGAAAAATATCATTCCCAAGGGTACATCTGTCGTCAACTCAGCATTGGAGGATTCCATGGGGCCTCCTGGCGCTCCCAATTTGGCCAATTCCACTGGATTGACATATAAAGGAGAAACCTCCCTGAACATTCGTCCGAATCTCCCAATGGATTCCGATGCATAGTTTTTGAGCATGCACAACTCATTTTTTCCGTGAAAACTGTGTCTTCCGTGATTTTTTTTCATGATTGCTACGTGTTTAGTTACTATTCTTTCAAGTGGGGGAAGTCCACAGCATGCCCATAGGACAATACCTTGGTAGAAATTGCAAGGGAGAACTAAATATGACTAGTTGGGGAACACCACACCCCAAAAGGGGTAAAAGATCAAAAAGGGGGAGAAAAATCAATAGTAATCTATT
>JAGQZL010000343.1 GCA_020434915.1 Allomuricauda sp.
CAACACAATATTAGACATTACAATTGGAAGACCCACTGACAGTAAAAAAGTACTCTTCCCGGCCATGTTGGCCAAGAAAAAAAAAAAAAAATGCCCTTTGTCGATGCTGAAATCGTTGAGTACATTTTTGGCTGGATCTATCAAGGGGTGACCAACTTCCTTGGCGGACAGTGCTTTCTTATCATCGCATAATTCAGGAAATGAATGATCTAGATGGTTAAAAGCATAATTGCCCAAACAGTTGTAGGCATCAAAATAGGCGATTGCCTCGAACCAACCTTCCACTTGATCTCCGTAACGCACCACCCAAGATTCCACCCGATAGGCAAAATACAAGCTGTATAAAAACAACCCTTGGCCAAACATCAAAACCAGCAAATTGTGCTGCTGGTCCAGCATGGCCAGACTTTGCCTAAAGGTTTTGAGCACATGGGAAGTTTTCTCCCCATCAACCGTTAACCTCTGTTTCAAGTTTCGAAGCAATTCGGATTGAAACTCTGTATCCTCCAGTTCCGAAATAAGCTTTTGATATTGATCTATGGTGTCCTGAACTTGAGAAATTTTTGATGAAAACGCCATGATAGGTTTCGCATAACGCCCAACAATGAAAATCCCCAGTACATACCAAAAGAGTACTAACGCTTCAGGGATTACCCCCATGGCAAATGCAATGATCCATGCGATCGACCCCAAAGCAAAGCCTGGGGCAACATATTTGGCCCAAGTGGGTACAATGGATCGGTGTTCCTTCAACCATTTGGAAACTACTTGGTGCGACACTTCGGGTCGGGTACCCCCTGCCAAAGCCCAAAACCGCTGACGCCATTCAGGTAGCTTGGCCAATTCCTTAATGGCTTCTTGTTTTTGTTGGATGCTTTTTGGCCCATCGTCCAGCAGTAACTCCGATAAAACGCCACTTCCTTGATCAAGTGCCGTCCTGTTCAGGTATTGATAGAAGGAACCCCTTCCGAACAGATCCAAATCTTGCGCATAAGGATGATCCTGCTTCAAAAACTCCTTGCCGTCAGGCAAATGGTGAAACTTTCGATCAAGCACCGACAACTCCGTTTCATTGATCTTGATCAACCGTTCCAAATACCCTTTTTCCGATTTCAGATTGGTATATCGGGTAACGAGCCATAGAAATAGAGCAATGCCGAAAGGAACCATACCCCACAACCAAGCGGAACCCCATAACAAGTAAACAGCCGTCACCAATACCAAAAAAACCAACAACCGCATGGAAGCCAAAAGGCCCAACCTCTTTTTGGTCATCTGAAGGCTTTGTGTATGTTTATCTTTCTGTTGGCTATAAAACTTTTGAAGTTCTTCCATTTAAAATCAACCCAAATTATCCAGTTCCTGCCTTAGTTTTTTGGTCAGGCCCGCCACCACCAAATTATAGGAATGGTCCAGCAATTCCAAGATCAATTGAGGTGGCAATTGCTCCAAAAACAAGGTGTTCCAGTGTGTCTTGCTCATGTGATATCCTGGCATGATGACCCCGTCATAGATTTCGCGAAGCTCCTCTGCCCTTTCAGGATCACATTTTAAATTACACTGGGGTGGCATACGTTCCAATGGGACCAACGCGAACATTTTTCCCATCACCTTAAAGACCAAGGTCTCCGCATCAAAAGGAAATTCCTCGGTAACGCCTTTTTTGGCCAAACATGCATCGCGGAACTCCTCTACATTCATGATCAGATGCCTTCAGAGTCGTACACAATGACCTTTTCCCACAATTCCTCACATTCATTCACAAAAACGAGGTGTGGAGGCTCTACTTGATAGGCTGCCTGAGCCTCGGCCGAATCAAATGACAAAATCAAGGAATAGGTAAACGAGTCATCCACAACAGCTCTGATAGCTTTGGGCGGCTTTCCAATAAACTTGGTTTTGGCATATTGCGATTTATCCAAAAACTTTTGCAATGAGGCCTCAAACTTAGCCCTATCTTCTTTGCTGTCAGGATTCTTCAACCAAAAATAGACCACATGGGCGAAGGCATGATCAAAGGTCTGTTCTTTGCTTTGGGAAAAACCTACGGTTGACACCATACTCAACAGAATTAAAGTTAGTAACTTGATTTTCATACTTATTGTTCTATAAATTGTTTTTCTCGATTTGTAATCTCCAATGCGGAGTAATCCAATTTCCACCCGATGGTCTCCACAATTTTTTCCACCACAAAAACAGCCTGAAGTGCCTCTTTTCGAGCGGTTTCCATTAATCCACTTTCAGGAATCTTATTCTTGATGTGTTCCTTGGCCTCTTGGTTCAAATTGGTGAGGTCTGTTGGGGAAAAACTGTTGAAAATTCCATTTTTTATATCATAGAATTGCAAATCCGGCTCAATGGACAACACCTCAGGTTCCGGAAAATGGCTTAGAATAATTTTCTTATGGTCGTTGTCGGCCCGTAGTTGCAATTTATTGAGATCATACCCTATATGGGCCTTGGCCTTGATGACGATCAATGCCTTTTTCTTGCTTTGGAACAGGCTCATAAAACTGTTCTTGGTGTTTTCGTAGTGGTAGATTTCGGCAAAATCCCCTTCCACGGAAACCAATTTGCATACACTGCGTATTTTGTTCAGAATGACGGTGGATTGTTGCTCCGTTACTTCCTTGTTCCTTTTTTTTCGAAAAAGTGAGAACAGCCAATACATCAAAATGG